>NZ_JBQCVA010000063.1:0-12044 GCF_051962715.1 Neisseria sp. P0008.S010 | reverse complement strand
ACGGTTCGGGTTAAGGGTAAATCTGATTGCAGGACTGATTAATGCGATGGGATGAATATTTTCGCAAGAGGTCTACTCACCTTTCCCAAAAAAGCTTTTCAGACGGCCTTTTATCATCCGGCCGTCTGAAACATCTTTTCCGCGATACGGTTTACCGCCGCTTCCAGCGCCGCAGTTTCGGCAGCCGTCCAATGTTCGCCGCTGCTGATAATCTGCCCGTAAACAAAATCGCATTTGAAGCGGAAGGGTTTCTGCACGGGCAGGAATGCGAAGCAGAAAATATCGGCTTCGGGCGCGAAAACTTGTTCCAGCAGCACAAAATCAGGCGCGCTTTTGAGTGCGGCGGCAAGGGCAAGGCAGCCTTCGGCATCGTCGCCCGCAAGTTTGCAGTAAAACAGGTCGTGCATTTTGGGTTGGCTGTTTGCAGTAGGTTGTGCAGGCTGCTTTTTCATTGCTCCAAGCAGCCTGCACCCCGTCAGTTCTTCATCGACTGCACCGGCGCGGGAATGCGTCCGCCGCGGTTCACAAACACTTCGCAGCTTCCTTCCTTCACGGGCATAATCGGCGCGTAGCCCAACAGGCCGCCGAAATCCACGCTTTCGCCCACGCCTTTGCCGGTAACGGGGATGATGCGCACGGCGGTGGTTTTGCTGTTAATCATGCCGATGGCGGCTTCGTCGGCGATGATGCCGGCAATCGTGGCGGCGGACGTGTTGCCCGGCACGGCCACCATATCCAAACCCACGGAGCACACGGCGGTCATGGCTTCCAGCTTGTCCAGCGTCAGGATGCCGCTTTCCGCCGCCGCAATCATGCCTTCGTCTTCCGACACGGGGATAAACGCGCCGCTCAGCCCGCCCACAGCGGAAGAAGCCATCATGCCGCCTTTTTTCACCGCGTCGTTCAACAGCGCGAGTGCGGCAGTCGTGCCGTGCGTGCCGCAGACGGTCAAGCCCATGGCTTCCAGAATGCGGGCGACGGAATCGCCGACGGCAGGCGTGGGCGCGAGCGACAAATCTAAAATGCCGAACGGGATGCCCAGCATTTTCGCCGCTTCCTGTCCGATGAGTTCGCCCACGCGCGTGATTTTGAACGCGGTTTTCTTCACGATTTCGGCGATTTCGGTCAGGTTTTGGCTGTCGCAGTCTTTTAAGGCAGCCTGCACCACGCCGGGGCCGGACACGCCCACATTGATAATCGCATCCGCTTCGCCCGAGCCGTGGAACGCGCCCGCCATGAAGGGATTGTCTTCCACCGCGTTGCAGAACACGACGATTTTGGCACAGCCGAAGCCTTCGGGCGTGATGTCGGCGGTGCGTTTCACCGTGTCGGCGGCGAGTTTCACCGCGTCCATGTTAATGCCCGCGCGCGTGCTGCCGATGTTGATGGAGCTGCACACGATGTCGGTGGTTTTCATGGCTTCGGGAATACTGTTAATCAGCACGCGGTCGGCGGGCGACATACCCTTTTGCACCAGCGCGGAAAAGCCGCCGATAAACGATACGCCGATGGCTTTCGCCGCCTTGTCCAGCGTCTGCGCGATGGAAACGTAGCTGTCCGCGCCCGTGGCCGCCGCGATTTGGGCGATGGGCGTGACGGAAATGCGCTGGTTCACAATCGGTACGCCGTATTTGGCCGACAAATGCTGCGCCGTCTGCACCAGGTCTTTGCCGATGCGGGTGATTTTATTGTAGATGTTTTGGTTTAATTGATTGATGTCCGGCGAAATGCAATCATGCAGGTCGATGCCGATGGTGATGGTACGCACGTCGAAGTTTTGGTCGGACACCATGCGGATGGTTTCTAGGATTTCGTTGGAATGGATTTGGGACATTTTGGGGGTTTCCTTGTCTATATCTGTTGGTTGTCGGGGTGCAGGCTGCTTTTTGCGTCGTCAATTCCGTTCGGAAACATAATGCGGTGTTTCTTCCACTGTGGCAAACAGTTTACCGTCCGCATCCCATAAGGGTTGCTGGCAGGAATCGCAGTATGCCGCTTCGTGATTAGCGTACGGCGGCGGCTCGCTTATGGGCAAATCCCATACCGAAGGTTGGCCACAAGCAGGGCAATCGACTGCATATAAGATGAAATTTGCCGCTTTGTTCAGGCTTTGGAAGGCCCAAAAATCAGACTGGATCTTTTCCAAACTTTTGCACGCGTTGCTCGGAACAATAAATACGGTGTAGTCATCACTGCCGCTCTCCAACAGCATCAGCCGCATTTTCTGGCGTTTGAGTTTGCTGTCGAAATAGTCGAAGGCAAAGGGCATGAAGTCGCCGCTTTCCCAGACTTCGCCAAATTCTTTGTTGAATTTTTTATACAAATCGTCCGTTTTGACTTTCAGTGCTTCTTTACCGAAGGCTGCCAAACGCTCATTGACAAATTCATAAAGTTGGCCTTGTTCGTCTTCGCCCTTCCAGTCCAAAAAAAGGAAGATACGGTTTTGATACAGGGCTTCCCGCAATGTTTCGTTTTGTGAGGCCGATGGCAGCAACGTGGGATATTCGTTCTCGGCAACGATTTTTTGCAGTATTTTTTCAAGTTTCATGGAACTGTCCTTGTCTGTCGGTTTGGGGGTATGCAGGCAGCCTGCATCAATACGGCGGCAGCAAACGCCGGAATCCGTGCGCGAGTACGATTACCATCATGATCAGATTGCGGGCGAAGGTTACCATGCCGCCGAAACGCCGCGCTTTTTGCGGTCGTCCGCTGCGGTGAACTTCGTCTGCCTGTTTGGCCAGAGTGGCGAAAAAATCGGGCGTGAGCAGGGGCTCGCACCATGTTCCCGATACGGCGGCAAATAGGTTTTCGCCGTGCCGCACGCCGACAATGCTGCCGAAGATGGCCGCCGTGGTGTCGGTGTCGCCACCTTGGCGTATCAGGCTGTCCAAGCCTTCAGCCGGGCGGTCGCGGTATGCCTGCCATGTTTGGAATACGGCGGGGACGGTGTGGTACATATAGCCTGTGATGCCGCGTTTGGGGTCGGGGGCGTAGGTTTGCAGGCCGTCTGAAAATTCGTTGTCGCCGATTTGCTGCAATATGGCGGCGGTGATGGCTTCGGTTGTCCGGTCGGGATGGCGGGTTTCGTACCACGCAAGCAGGGCGACGGCAAGTGCGCCGCGATAGGCTTTCGGGTCGGTGTGGGTCAGTTCGGTGCTGATTTTGACCAGCCTGCACAGCTCGTCCAAATCGTCGCACAGCACGCCCAACACGGGTGCGCGCATGGCAGGGCCGTTGCCTGCCGAATATACGCCCGTTCGCCCCAGCCCCAGCCACATTTTCAAGCAGCTTCGCAGCGTTGCCAGACCGATTCCGGCGGGCAGGCGGGCAAACCACCATTTCAGACGGCCGCGCAGTCTGCGGCGGAAGATTTCCGGGTCGCCCGCACCGTCTATCCATGCTTGGGCGGCCATCACGGCGTGTTCGGTGTCGTCCGAAACCATGCCGCCGTGCAGCAGGGGTATCAGGGCGTAGCGGCGCGGCACGAAGCGTTTGCCGATACGGCGCGGGGAAAGCCCTTCATAGGGCAGCCCGTAGGCATCGCCCGCCGCCGTGCCGAGCAGGCAGCCTGAAAGCGGATGGGTCATAGTGTTTCTCTCGTTTTACGGCTTATTTTGGTGTGCAGGCTGCTTTTTCCTGCTCAACCGCCGCCGCGATATCAGCCATCTGACAAGCAAAAACACGGGAAACGACAGAAAAAGCGCCAAAAATCCGTGTCCCACGCTCCACACTTTGAACGACACGGGAATCACTTTATTGTCGGCGGCGATTCGGTAGCGCGCAGTCATAAAAGCATTGGCATCCAACCGGTTGCTGGCGTAAAACAGCTCGAACGTGTCGGGCGGCAGGCGGGTCAGTTGCAGGTAGATGCCTTCGCGGTCGCGCAATACAGTGTCTTCGCGCACCAAGGTTTCGCTGCTTTTCCAGCGGTTTAACGGCTGGGCTTGGATTTCGCCCTGCGCGTTGCGGACGGCCACGGCAAACAGCGAGCTGATTTCGTCGCCTTCGGCGTACTGCTGCGCCGGGCGGTGGCGTATGCCCCAGGCCAACGCCATAAAAATGGCCAACCACAGGGCAAAATTTAGGACAAGGCTGATTAGCCGGATTGTTCCGGCAATGAAAAATTTGCGTGCGTCCATATCCGCCTTCAAACCGCCCTCCCCCTTTTCAGACGGCCTTTAAATCCTGTGCATGGCATTAAACAGCTCTTCGTCCTGCATACGGATGTCCAGCGCAAGCGTTTTCCCTGCCTGGGTGAAAACGTCCAGCATTTCCTGCCGTGATTTTGGGCATTTGGCGGTGTCGGCCAAAATAATCATGGTGAAATAATTGTCCATCAACTGCTGGCTGATGTTCAGGATGTTGATTTGGTTTTCGGCCAAAAGTTTCGAAACATCGTAAACGATGCCGATGCGGTCTTTACCGATAACGGTAATAACGGAATGAGACATGGGGAATCCTTGGAAAATGTTTCAATACGCAGGGCCGCACATCTAAAGTACAGCCCTATTTTGAAGGGCATTGACAACCCAAATAAAGAAGTTTAACCAGTAAACAGGCCGTCTGAAAAAACGACCGTACAGAAGGCGGGCACACTCTATCGCTTTCACTGCAAAAAGGCAAATCATGGCCGCAAAAGACAAAATTGTAGACAATCTTTCATTCAAATAAAAATGCCTTATTTTGCCATTAAATTCCTAAAAAATGCATCATCAAACATTATTCGTGCTTGAAAATTGAATTTTATAAAATCAGTTTTTAAATTGTAGACATTTTTTCATTTTATTTTTTCATAAATTAGTCAAAATCAGACGTAAAGAATTTGTCAAATGTAGACAATCGCACTAGACTGCACCGCATCGTTTTCCCGTATCCCACATTCCCACATTGCAATACTTAAAGTTAAGGAAACTGCCATGAGCGACCTGAACAGCCTGTTCCAAACCATCAAACGGCGCGATCCCAACCAAGCCCCCTTCCATCAGGCGGTGGAAGAAGTATTCATGAGCCTGCAACCCTTTTTGGCGAAAAACCCGCAATACACCAAACAAGGCCTGTTGGAGCGCATCGTCGAACCCGAGCGTGTAATCATGTTCCGCGTTTCCTGGGTGGACGACAAAGGACAAGTCCAAGTAAACCGCGGCTACCGCGTGCAGATGAACTCCGCCATCGGCCCTTATAAAGGCGGCCTGCGCTTCCACCCGACCGTGGACTTGGGCGTATTGAAATTCCTAGCCTTCGAGCAAGTGTTCAAAAACGCATTGACCACCCTGCCCATGGGCGGCGGCAAAGGCGGATCCGACTTCGACCCCAAAGGCAAATCCGATGCCGAAGTGATGCGTTTTTGCCAAGCCTTTATGAGCGAGCTTTACCGCCACATCGGCGCGGACACCGACGTACCTGCCGGCGACATCGGCGTGGGCGGCCGCGAAATCGGCTTCTTGTTCGGCCAATACAAAAAACTGCATAACGAATTTACATCCGTCCTGACCGGCAAAGGCCTGACCTGGGGCGGCAGCCTGATCCGCCCCGAAGCCACCGGCTATGGCACGGTTTACTTCGCACAATCCATGCTGCAAACCAAAGGCGACAAACTCGAAGGCAAACGCGTGGTGATTTCCGGCAGCGGCAACGTGGCACAATACGCCTGCGAAAAAGCCATCCAACTGGGCGCGAAAGTGCTGACCGTATCCGATTCCAACGGTTTCGCCCTGTTCCCCGACAGCGGCATGACCGAAGCGCAACTCGCTGCTTTAATCGAGCTGAAGGAAGTGCGCCGCGAACGCGTCTCCGTGTATGCCAAAGAACAAGGCTTGCAGTATTTTGAAAACCAAAAACCGTGGGGCGTGAAATGCGACATCGCCCTGCCTTGCGCCACCCAAAACGAACTGGACGGCAAAGACGCGGCCACCCTGCTGGCCAACGGCGTCATCTGCGTGGCCGAAGGCGCGAACATGCCGTCCACACTGGAAGCGGTGGAAGCCTTCTTGAAAGCCAAAATCCTGTATGCGCCGGGCAAGGCATCCAACGCGGGCGGCGTGGCCACTTCGGGCTTGGAAATGAGCCAAAACCATATCCGCCTGTCGTGGACGCGTGAAGAAGTAGACAAACGTTTATTTGACATTATGTCCAATATCCACGAAAACTGCGTCGCCAACGGCACAGAAAACGGCTATACCAATTATGTGAACGGCGCGAACATCGCCGGATTCAAGAAAGTGGCCGATGCCATGCTGGCGCAGGGCATCGTATAAGCAGGGTTGTGTGCATAAGTCATCACAAAGGAGAGAAACTAGGCCGTCTGAAACCTGACTTTCAGACGGCCTCAATCATGATTTGCATGTAAATTCGAGTTAAACAGGCTTGTCCAATCATACCGATATTTATAACATGCCGCCCGACAGCCTCGCCTGTCGCGAAAACAATACTGTTACAGGAGTGAAATACATGAAAGTAAAAGCCCTATTGGCCATCGTTGCCTCTTTGTCCCTCGCTGCCTGCGCCGTACCTGACGAGGCTCCCCGTCATGGCGGCCATGACCACGGTCATTCGCACGGCCATAACCACGACCACGGCCATGCCCATCAGCAACAAGGCGGCATCGATGCCTCTTTTAACTGTGAAAACGGCTTGTCCGTACACGTCCGCAGTCTGAGCACCGACAGCATCGAATTGAATTTGGATGACAAGCAGGCCGTACTGAAATCTGCGGTTGCAGGATCCGGCGAACGCTATACTTCCAACACAGGCCTGTTCGGCAAAGGTGCGGAATGGCATCAAAAAGGCAGCGAAGCCTTCTTTACCTTCACCGACCCATACGGCAACAAAGTGGAAACATCTTGTAACGCCCGCTAATCGGATACCGGCTGTTTAAAGCCGAAAAGGCCGTCTGAAAGATATCTTTCAGACGGCCTTTTTTCGTTTTGCCGGCCAATCACCCTGCCCCGATGCCCGGGATACCGCGCTCAATCCGCCCGGCGATTTGAATTTGGGAAATAGCCATAATAGCGGCCCAAACCGTTTATAGGATAACCAATTGGAGAAGCCGTCTGAAAACCTTGAAACGGGTTTTCAGACGGCCTCTCCATTACCTGTACCGACTGCTTAGAACTTATAGGTGTATTGCACGCCCAGGATGTTGGCGTAATTTTTAAACGATGCCGACGATGCGCCTTTGCTGTCCACATCGTTGCCGGTGGAGGCTGCCGCGCGGTAAACGGTATCGTTGATGTGGATGTGGCTGTACGCCGCATCAAATACATGGCGTTTTTTATAAGCATACTTCACACCGAAGGAATACCAGATGCGGTTGCCGTCGGGCAGCGTGTTCAGACGGCTGTCCGCGCCGCGTACCGGGCTTTGGTCGAACGCGATACCGGCGCGCAGTTGCAACGGCTCGCTGTATTGGTAGGACGCGCCGAGGGCGGTTTTGTAGGTATTGCGCCAGTTCGGCGTGATAACCGTGCGGTCGGAGCGGCCGTTGACGACGGATTTGGTGTTTTCAAACACCAGCTCGGCACGGTTGAAACGGCTGTGGCGCGTCCAAGTCAGGTCGGCGAACAGGTTGGTTTTATCGGTTGCGTGATACATGCCGTGCAGCGACAAGGATTCCGGCGTTACGATTTTGACGCCGGCCTTCTCGTGCGGCTTGTAGCCGAACGCGGTGCCGATAAGCGCATCGTAGGCACTCTTTCCGCCAAATGCCGGATGGGGCGTTGTTACCGCCCGGCCGTCGGCCTGCCAATCGGCCGTGCCCCTCAAATCATGACTGACTTTCGAACGGTAATTCACGCCGACGCGGGTACGCGGATTGATGTCCCACAGCCAGCCCAACTGGTAGCCGAAGCCCCAGTCTTTACCTTTGACTTCCGCATGGCCGTCTGAAAGGCCGTTGTGCGGCCCTAAGCGGCCGGAAGCGTTCCAGTCCGCATATTTGCGCAACTCGGCGGAAGAATATTGGGCAATCAGACCCGCGCCGAACGCATGGTTTTCACTCACTTTGTAAGCGACGACGGGCTCGACGGCGATGGTGGTCAAGCCCAATTTGTTTATGTTGTGCCGCAACACGGAATCTTCCTGATATTCGGTGGAAGAAGCGAACGGCACATACACGCCCAAGCCCAAAGTCAGGTCGGGATTAACGCGGTAAGAACCGTAAAGATGGGGCGCGAGCACCACGTCTTTGGTGATTTTCCCCTCGGTTTTCCCCTGCACGCGGCCGCCTCGTACAAACGACGCTTCCGCATCGTGATATTCGATATGCGGGGCGACGATATTGGCGGCAGCCGTTATCTCGCTGCCGTCCAATTTGGCCAAACCGGCCGGATTGTAGAAAATCGTGGTGGCATCGGCGGCTTCTGCGGCGGCGGCATTGGCCGTCCCCTGCGCGGTAACCGACTGTGTACCGAAATGGTAGCCCGAAGCCTGAGCCAGAGGGGCCAGTACGGCAGCCGTCAATACGGCGATTGTTTTCACAGCTTTCATATTTTTGACGTAAGTTAATCCAAAAGGGGCGCATTTTAACAAACAGTCTACCGACAAGTCATCCGTCTGCCGCACTCTTTACCCAGGCATATAACCAAACGCCATAACCGTGCGGCAAACGGTTCTTTCACTTTTCAGACGGCCTCCGCTAAAGTGGCCGTCTGAAAAAACAACCCTCTCTAAAGGAACCCGCCATGCCGTCCAAACACCTAGCCTCCGCCCTACTCTTCACTGCCGCCCTTTCCGCCTGCACGCCCGACAACGGTACGCAAAACGCCGCCTCCGGCAATGGGGATAAAATCGGCAGCGTCAAACTGCTCAACGTCTCCTACGATGTCGCCCGCGACCTCTACAAAGACTTCAACCCGCTGTTTATCGAAGAATATAAAAAACAGCACAACGGTGCGGACATCACCGTCCAACAATCCCACGGCGGTTCGAGCAAACAGGCGTTGGCCGTGGCCAACGGCCTGAAAGCCGACGTCGTCACCATGAACCAGGGCTCCGACATCGACTTGTTGGTAAAAAAAGGCCTAGTCAAAGCCGACTGGCAAAAAGCCTTCCCCAACAACGCCGTCCCCTTCACCAGCACCACCGTCTTCCTCGTCCGCAAAGGCAACCCGAAACAAATCAAAGACTGGGGCGACCTGGCCAAAGACAACCTGAAAATCGTCATCGCCAACCCCAAAGTAACCGGCAACGGCCGCTACACCTTCCTGGGCGCATACGGCTATGGTCTGAAAACCAACGGCAACGATGATGCGAAGACGCGCGAATATGTGAAAAAAATGCTGTCCAACGTCGAAGTGTTCGAAAACGGCGGCCGTGCGGCCACCACCACCTTCGTCCAGCGCAACATCGGCGACGTACTGATTACCTTTGAAAACGAAGCCAACCTGTCGGCCAAACAATTCGGCAACGGCGAATTTGAAATCGTCTATCCGAAATACTCCGTCCGCATGGACAGCCCCGTTGCCGTAGTGGACAAAGTGGCCGACGAACGCGGCACCCGCCAAGCCGCCACCGAATACCTGAACTACCTGTGGAGTAAACCCGCGCAGGAATTGGGCGCGAAACTCTACCTGCGCCCCGCCGACAAAGACGTGCTGGCCGCCCATGCAAGTGAACTGCCGCCGATGGAAACGTTCAACCCCAACGACATCTTCGGCACATGGGATGAAATCATGAGCAAATACTTTTCAGACGGCGGTGTATACGACCAACTGACCGTGAAAGGCAAATAAAGAAAAACGAAAAAACGCAAAGGGGCCGTCTGAAAACCACTTTTCAGACGGCCCCTTTGTTACCGCATTGTCCGAATCGGCGTATACTCATCATATATTTACCAAACAGAGAGTCCATCATGAAAACAACCGTGCAAAAATCCGCCCTCGTAACCACCCTACTCCTCCTCACCGCCTGCGCCGGCGGCCCGGGCGGAAGCTCAATCAGCCTCGGCATCGGCGGTTTCGGCAGCCATATCGGCTTGGGAACCTCCGTCAATATTCCGATAGGCAGCCGTACACCCGCAGCAGACACAGGCGGCATCAACGTTACCGAAGAACAAATCATCACCCATTTTGCCGCAGACGGCACCGCTTCCGAACAAGCC
Organism: Neisseria sp. P0008.S010; assembly: GCF_051962715.1. Lineage (NCBI taxonomy): Bacteria > Pseudomonadati > Pseudomonadota > Betaproteobacteria > Neisseriales > Neisseriaceae > Neisseria > Neisseria sp. P0008.S010. The sequence continues at coordinate 1,948 of NZ_JBQCVA010000063.1, read as the reverse complement.
GTCAAAGGCGGCAGCTACCGCAGGCTGCTCAACGTACTCGGCGGCGGCAATTATCTGGTACAAGACTTTTACGGCGACGGGCAAAAACGTACAGACCCGATGATACTGCCCAAAAAAGCCCTGTTCTCCGCCGATGCGCACCCCACAGACAGCGCATACACGGTTTACGACCGCAACGGCAATCCGATACGCCGACAGGTTTACCGCAACAACCGGCTTATCGGCAACTGATCGCGATACCGGCCAAACCTCGAGAAAAGCCGTCTGAAATCATGTTTCAGACGGCCTTTTTATATCGTTTCAAGTAAAGACGAATCAGAATTTGCTTTTGATATCGTTAATCAGGTTTTCAGCTTTTTCTTTCGTATCGTCAATCAGATGTTCGGCTTCTTCTTTACCTTTTTTCAATACATCGCCGGCTTTTTCCTCGATTTCGGCAGCAACTTCTTTCACCTTGCCGATTCCTTGCTGAACAACACCTTCTGCCTGAAGTTTGGAATCGTTTAATACTTCTCCCGCAGTTTCTTTCACTTTACCGCTGATTTGGTCTAATTTTCCACTCATGACCTTTTTCCTTAATTTCATATTGATCGAGGCATCACTATATCCTAACCGTTATCCAATAGCAATCTTAAATGAAATGCTACCTAAAAACCTGCTTTCAGATGACCTCTACCTCTCAAGAATTTCCCAGGCCAAAACTAACAAACGATTAAAATGATATTGCATCTAATACCTTGCACGGTGAGCTTCTTGTAATAATTACTGGATTATATAAGCAACTGCCACATACAGTTCCTGATGTTATAATATACATCTTTTTACCATTAAATATAAATTCGTGAGTTTCTGAACGGTAGCTATGCTTATTAGATATTGGCGACTCACATTTTTTACCTGCGCTACTCTTTTTAACCACTATATTGTGGCGTTTTAACTCCATTGTTAATAATTCAACTTGATCGTAATCAAAGGTCACTTCATTTGCCTGAATGAGTGTTTGACTATTTAACGATTTAAACACCATATAATTAGATGTTTCCATCTTTACTGTGGAATCTGTAATTTTCCCTTGAGATAAATTGGCTAGACTATCATAGAATGATAAACCTTGTGTAACAGGATTAGGCAATCTATTTTTCACAAAAGTACCTTGAGAAATATCTCTAAGCCCATCAGTAATTTCTGCACAAGATGTAAGTGATAAGGCAAGTGCTGCCGTAATAAAAATTTTTTTCATATCTAAATTTGTCTATTTAACATATTTCATTATTGATTTCTTATAACTATCGCCTTCTGCAGTAATAAAGTCAGAAATCAAACATTGATTATTCTTATTACACTCTAAACTAAATTTAATGGTAACTTTCTTGTCAAAAAATAAGAATGTTGCATATACCTTATCGTTAACTAATTTGAATTTAGGGTTAATTGAATCAGGGAAATCTTGTGCGGATGGACCATCAATCCAAGAATCATGTCCTATACAATCATCACAAGACATGGATTTATCATATTTTCCCTTTTTAGCCAATAATTTCTTAAAATCTGGGGTAGAGTATTTATACAGATTTCTTGTTTGATAAACTTTCGCAACAGTATTTAATTTTGCTTGGTCGAGTGTAGATGTGGCTGTGGCGTTCGCTGAAAATACAGCCATTCCGAGCAAGAGAAGTAACTTATTCATTGTAATAACCTTTTTTGATATTTTAATTTATGTTTACACCCAGAATATACAGTTTATTAGGCAATTTGGGAGCATATGTACTATATTAGATGCCCTTTTATTAGTAAATAATCCTGAAAACGTCAATAGAAGATAAGTAGGGAATTTAGAACGATGTTAAAGTTATCCGTTACAGATGTAGATAAATTTATTAGACCTCTTGCGAAAATATTCATCCCATCGCATTAATCAGTCCTGCAATCAGATTTACCCTTAACCCGA
>NZ_JBQCVA010000062.1:0-12124 GCF_051962715.1 Neisseria sp. P0008.S010 | reverse complement strand
ACGGTTCGGGTTAAGGGTAAATCTGATTGCAGGACTGGTTAATGCGATGGGATGAATATTTTCGCAAGAGGTCTAATGCCGTTGCAACTTTTCAGACGGCCTTTTGCCACCGCGCTATAATCTTCCGCCCCATAGAACAGGAAACAGCATATGACCCCTTGGAAAATCACCGTACTCGACCGCGCCACGATAGTGTCCAAACCCTTTGTTTTCAATTTCCCCGCCGACGTGGCCGAATATCCGTCCACGCAGCCGGAGGAAACCGCCGCCCGAATCGCGGGGGCGGACGTTGTCGTTACCAACAAAGTCGTCATCACGGCGGAGCACATCGCCACCAACCCACAGCTCAAGCTGATAGCCTTGGCGGCGACGGGCGTGGACAACGTGGACACCGCCGCCGCCAAAGCCGCAGGCGTTACCGTGTGCAACATCCGCGCCTACGGCAACGAATCGGTGGCGGAACACGCCTTTATGCTGATGATTGCGCTGATGCGCAACCTGCCTGCCTACCAGCGCGACATCGCCGCCGGCATATGGGAGCAATCGCCGTTTTTCTGCCATTTCGGCGCGCCGATGCGCGATTTGTACGGCAAGACGCTCGCCATATTCGGACGCGGCAATATCGGCCGAACGCTGGCTGGTTATGCGCGCGCCTTCGGCATGAACGTGGTGTTCGGCGAACACAAACACGCCGAAAACGTCCGCGAAGGCTACGTTTCCTTCGACGAGGCCATCCAAACGGCAGACGCCATTTCGCTGCACTGCCCGCTCACGCCGCAAACGGCAAACATGATAGGCGAAACGGAATTGCAGCGCATGAAGCCCGGCGCGGTGTTGATTAACTGCGGGCGCGGCGGCCTGGTGGACGAGCAGGCTTTGGTTGCCGCGCTGAAATACGGCCGAATCGGCGGCGCGGGTTTCGATGTTTTGACCGAGGAGCCGCCGCGCAACGGTAACCCGCTGCTCAAAGCCCGCCTGCCCAATTTAATCGTTACGCCGCATATGGCCTGGGGCAGCGAGGAAGCACGGCATCGGCTGTTTGCCATTTTGCTGGAAAACATCAACCGTTTTGCGGCGGGGCAGCCGCAAAATGTCGTGGCTTGAACGTGTTGTTTTTCACCGTTTCCCCGCAAGGGCTGCTTGGTAAAAAATCGCTTTGAATGAAAAAGGCCGTCTGAAAACCCGTTTTAAAGGTTTTCAGACGGCCTTTCAGTATGCGGAAATCAGGCGTTGCCTTCCTCTTGCTGCTGTTGATACATAGACTCGAAGTTAATCGGGGCCAGCAATACGGGCGGGAAGCCGGCGCGGGTGATTTCGCTGGATACGGCTTCGCGGGCATACGGGAACAGGATGTTCGGGCAGGCGACGGCCAGCAGCAGTTTTTCGTCTTCTTCGGGGATGTTTTCCAAACGGAAGATGCCGCATTGGGTAACTTCGTTCAGGAACATCACGCGATCTTCGTTCAGTTTGGCGGTTACGGTTACGGTTACCGATACGTTGTGGAAGTTGTCTTCCAGTTTTTCGCTTTGGGTGGCAACGCGCATTTCAACGTTCGGCTCGCCTTGCTCAAGGAAGATTTGAGGCGCGTTCGGCACTTCCAATGACAAGTCTTTGACATATAGTTTTTCAATGCTGAAAACGGGTTGCGCTTGTTGTTCGCTCATAATTGCTCTCGCTTAGTTTAAAAGGCCGTCTGAAAACGGCGGGTGGGTCGGACTGCGGCAGGCATCGCGCCCGGCCGCAGAAGTAAATCATTTCCTTTGCAGCAGCTCCGTCAGCCTGCCCGCGTTGTGCAGGGTGCGCAAGTCGGTAAAGCCACCGACATGGGTGTCGCCGATGAAAATCTGCGGCACGGTGCGGGTGTTGGTGGCGCGGCGCATGGCTTCAAACGCTTCGGGGTCGCTGTCGGCGCGGATTTCGCGGATTTCGGTAACGCCCAGCTGCTTCAACAGGGCTTTGGCCATGTTGCAATACGGGCAGTAAGGGCCGGAATAAAGGATAACTTCGGGCATATTCGGCTTTCGTGTCAAATAAGCCGCCATTATGGGGGCGGGCGGTGGGATTGCAAGGGGCGGCAAGAGGCCGTCTGAAACGCCTCCGCCTGTTTTCAGACGGCCTTTTACCGCATCAGGATGTTTACAGCCCCGCTGCCGCTTTCAATGCGGCCGCTTTGTCGGTACGCTCCCAAGTAAATTCGGGCTCTTCGCGGCCGAAGTGGCCGTAGGCGGCGGATTTGCCGTAAATTGGGCGCAAGAGGTCGAGCATTTGGACGATGCCTTTGGGGCGCAGGTCGAAATGTTCGCGAACTAAGGCAATCAGTTTTTCTTCGCTGATTTTGCCGGTGCCGAAAGTATCGATGGAAATCGAAGTCGGTTCGGCAACGCCGATGGCGTAGGAAACTTGGATTTGACATTGGGTTGCCAAACCGGCAGCTACGATGTTTTTTGCAACATAACGGCAGGCGTAGGCGGCGGAACGGTCAACTTTGGACGGGTCTTTGCCGGAGAACGCGCCGCCGCCGTGCGGAGCCGCGCCGCCGTAGGTATCGACGATGATTTTACGGCCGGTCAAGCCGCAGTCACCTTGCGGGCCGCCGATGACGAAGCGGCCGGTCGGGTTGATCAGGTATTTGGTTTCGGCAGTCAGCATTTCAGGCGGCAGAACGGGCTTGATAATCTGCTCAATCACGGCTTTGCTCAGTTCTTCATGGCTGATGGCAGGGTCGTGCTGGGTGGACAGGACGACGGTGTCGATGCGTTTTACTTTGCCGGTTTCGCTGTCGTAAACCACGGTCAGCTGCGCTTTTGCGTCGGGACGCAGCCACGGCAGGCGGCCGTCTTTGCGCAATTCGCTTTGACGCTGCATCAGGCGATGGCTGTAATAGATGGCAAACGGCATCAGGGTCGGGGTTTCGTCGCAGGCGTAACCGAACATCAGGCCTTGGTCGCCCGCGCCTTGGTTCAGGTCGATGCCTTCGCCTTCGTTCACGCCTTGGGCGATGTCGGGGGATTGTTGGTCGTAGTACACGCCGACCGCGCAGCCATTGGCGTCAAAGCCCAGCTCGGACGAGTTGTAGCCGATGCGTTTGATGGTTTCGCGTGCGACTTTGATGTAGTCTACATGGGCGGTGGTGGTGATTTCTCCCGCCAACACGCACAAACCGGTGTTTACCAGGGTTTCCGCCGCGACGCGCGCTTTGGGGTCTTGCGCCAATACGGCATCCAGGATGGCATCGGAAATTTGGTCGGCCACTTTGTCGGGATGGCCTTCGGAAACGGATTCGGATGTGAAAAGGTATTCGCTCATGGCTGTCTTTCTTCGGCAGGCCGTTTTCAGACGGCCTATTTGTCTGGTGAGGCCGTCTGAAAAATCTCTTTCCGTTTCAGACGGCCGGGAAACGGGCAAAAAAATACCCGCATTCAAGCGGGATTCGGATTGCGCCGTTCTGTTCGAACGAAGCCACATCGGCCTTTTTTCGCGGCCGTCCACCTTACTTTACCTGTCAAAACCGTAAAAGCAGGTTGGCATGGAAATCCCAACTCTTAATGCGGGGCGGATGGTAGCAAATTCGGCCGCCTGCGGCAAGGCGGTTTACTTTAACCGCCCAGTCCGGCAAATGCCATCAGGCCGTGCCCGACACGCCAGATGTAGTAGCCGGCCAGTAAAAAGGTTTCGCGCAGCCAGAACTTGATTTTGTCGGCGCGGTCGGTGTAGCGTGTGGTCGGCGTGGCCGACAGTTCGGCCCCCATTCCCAAGTCTTCGGCCATCACTCCGGCGCGCGCCAGATGCAGCGGGTCGCTGACAATCACGTTTTTTTGCAGTCCTTGTTCGTTAAGCAGCGGGCGGATGTTGTACAGGTTTTCGTAAGTGGTGCGCGAGGTTTTTTCTACCAGGATGTCGTGTACCGGCACACCCTGCCGCACGGCGTAACGCATACCCACTTCCGCCTCGCTCATAAAGCCCGGCTTTATCGCGCCGCCGGTAAACGCCAGTTTGCGCACTTTGCCGCTTTGGTAGAGCACGATGGCGTGGTTGATGCGTTCGCGGAACACGGGCGAGGGGCGCGAATCCCACGCCGCCGCACCCAGCACCACCGCCGCGTCACCACTGTAATCCTGCGGCAGTGCGGCAGCCCCCGAACGATACACCTGTACGCCGCAAAATACGGGCAGCAGCAGCATGAGGACGATGCTGATTTTGATGCCGCGCCACAGGTAAGCCCACAGCGAGCGGTGTGCCGAAAACGGGCGATGCAAATCCTGTTCCTTTCCTGAATCCGTTTTTTCAGACGGCCTATTCTCCAGCCAGCAAAGCCGCAATATTTTCCGTCGGGCGGCCGATGGCGGCTTTGCCGCCCAAGACGGCAATCGGCCTTTCCAACAGGGCGGGATGGGCGGCAATCGCGGCCAACAGGGCTTCATTGTCCAACGACGGTTCGTCCAGTTTCAATTCGCGGTATAAATCGTCTTTTACCCGCATCATGCCGCGCACGTCCGCCAAGCCCAGCTTGCCGAAGATTTCGCGCAGTACGGAGATGTCCGGCGGCGTGTCGAGGTAGCGGACAATACGGGTTTCCACGTTTTGCTGCGCCAGATAGTCGGCAGCGGCGCGGGATTTGGAACAGCGGGGATTGTGATAAAGGGTAACGGCGGTCATCGTCATTTTCCGTGAAGGTTGGGGATAAGGCGTATTGTAAGCCCGTGCGGGGTTGTCGGCAAAATTTGCCCGCACTCAAACCCATCTGCCGGGAAAGGCTTATAATGGCGGCGTTTAGACCCAAACCACGGAGTATCCGCCATGAATGCCAAACTGACCGCCCTGCTGCTCGCGCTGACCGTCCTACCCGCCGCCGCTTCCGACCTGGTTTCCTTCCCCGACGGCAAACCGCAGGACTTGAACAATCTGAAAGCCCCCGTCCGCATCATCAATTTCTGGGGTTCGTACTGCAAACCCTGTGTAAAGGAAATGCCGGAAATGTCGGCCTGGTATAAAAAACAGAAAAAAGGCAGCATCGATTTGATCGGCATTGCCATCGACCGTAAAGAAAACCTGCCGCCCTTCCTGAAAACCACGCCCGTTTCCTATCCGATCTGGCACTATGCGGGCAAAGACAACCGCAGTTTCATGAAAAATCTGGGCAACAGCGTCGGAGCGTTGCCGTTTACCACCGTAGAAGCGGTGAAGTGCGGCAAGAAAGAGGCCATACTCGGCGGCGTTGACAGTAAAAAACTGGATGCGGCCGTACAAAAAGTACGCGCCGAATGCAAATAAAGGCCGTCTGAAAACCATTTCAACGGACGGGGAAGGCTTTGAAACCTGACTTTCAGACGGCCTCCCCTTCCCTACCGCCCAAACACAACCGCATCACCGACACAATTTCCCCGTTGTGCCGACGCGTTTCGATTTCGCGCCAACCGTATTTGGCGTACACGGCCTGCACGTCGGGCGTGTAGAGGTAAAGTTCGGGCAAGGCCATTTCCCGCGCCTGTTGCAGCGCGTGTTCGATTAAACGCGCCCCAATGCCGCACCCGCGCGCTTCGGGCAGCACGAACACGTCGCCCAGCCAATATTCGTATTGCGGCAATTCGGCAATGTCGTGCCGCTTCAAAGCCGCCGAACCGAGCAGGCGGTTTTCACCGTCCACCGCCAGCCAGGCCAGCGGCAAACTGCCGCCGTCCAAACAGCGGGCATAATAGGCGCGGATTTTCTCCATTTCGCTCCATGGCGCGAAGTCCTGCCATTCGGCGTGCAAAGCAAGAGCCAGTTGTTCGATGTGCCGCGGGCAAGCCGCCAGCGGAATGATGCGGGTTTGCATGGGTTTTTCCTGTTTCAGGCCGTCTGAAAAACGGGATTATAGCCGTTCAGACGGCCTTTACGGCTTCCAAACGTCGGCGGATAATCAACGCCTTCACACCATTTCCAACCTTCACAAAGGATACATCATGGCATTTCTGAAACTGACCGAACAAAACGTGCAGGGCAAAACCGTCCTCATCCGCGCCGATATGAACGTGCCGTTCAAAGACGGCAAAATCAGCGACGACACCCGTATCCGCGCCTCGCTCGCGTCCATCAAATACTGCTTGGACAACGGCGCGTCCGTTATCGTGATGACCCACTTGGGCCGCCCGACCGAAGGCGAGTTCCACCCCGAAGACGACGTTGCGCCCGTTGCCGCGCACTTGGGCAGCCTGTTGGGTAAAGACGTGAAAGTATTGAACGACTGGCGTGAAAACAAACCCGCCCTGAACGCGGGCGATGTCGTCATGCTGCAAAACGTGCGCATCAACAAGGGCGAGAAGAAAAACGATTTGGAACTGGGCAAAGCCTATGCCGCCTTGTGCGACGTGTTCGTTAACGACGCGTTCGGCACCGCCCACCGTGCCCAAGCCTCGACCGAAGCCGTCGCCCAAGCTGCGCCCGTTGCCTGCGCCGGCGTATTGATGGCGGGCGAACTCGACGCTTTGGGCAAAGCCTTGAAACAGCCCGCGCGCCCGATGGTGGCGATTGTCGCCGGCAGCAAAGTGTCCACCAAATTGACCATCCTCGAATCGCTGGCGGATAAAGTCGATCAACTCATCGTCGGCGGCGGCATCGCCAACACCTTCCTGTTGGCGGAAGGCAAAGCCATCGGCAAATCGCTGGCGGAACACGATTTGGTGGAAGAATCCAAAAAAATCATGGCGAAAATGGCGGCCAAAGGCGGCTCCGTACCGCTGCCGACCGATGTCGTCGTTGCCAAAGCCTTTGCCGCCGATGCTGAAGCGGTCGTGAAAGACATTGCCGACGTTGCCGAAGACGATATGATTTTGGACATCGGCCCGAAATCCGCCGCCGCACTTGCCGAACTGCTCAAAGCCGCTGGTACGGTGGTGTGGAACGGTCCGGTCGGTGTGTTCGAGTTTGACCAGTTCGCAGGCGGCACGAAAGCCCTTGCCGAAGCCATCGCCCAAAGCAAAGCCTTCTCGATTGCGGGCGGCGGCGACACGCTGGCGGCGATTGCCAAATTCGGCGTTACCGACCAAATCGGCTACATCTCCACCGGCGGCGGCGCGTTCCTCGAATTCTTGGAAGGCAAAGAGTTACCCGCCGTAGCCGCTTTGGAAAAACGCGGCGCGTAAGCGGTTTGACGTAAAAAGAGGCCGTCTGAAAACCGAAAAACAGGTTTTCAGACGGCCTTCGTAACTAAAGAAACCCAATCAATAAAGCTGCGCCACCGTAACCGGCAAATCATGAATGACTGCCATTGTGTCTTCAGCTTTCTGCCGTTGCCGCAGGAAAGAAGCCAGATGGATTTTTTCCATTTTCGGGGTTGGCAATGCCACTGTGGTCGGGTTGACATGCTGGCCATTAATCCGTGCTTCATAATGCAGGTGCGGACCGGTAGAGCGGCCGGTGGAGCCGACAAAGCCGATGACTTCGCCCGCCTTCACATGACCTTTTGAGGGAGAGAAAGCACTTAAATGGCCATATAGCGTTTCCACTCCGTTGCTGTGCATCAGCATGACCGTATATCCGTAGCCGCCTTTCCAACCTTTGAAGGTAAGCGTACCGTCGGCCGGCGCATAAACCGGCGTACCGGGTGGGGCGGCATAGTCTATGCCTGTGTGCATTTTAACGGTATGCAGCACGGGATGGACACGGATGCCGTAGGGTGAGGAAATGCGGGTATAGTTTTGCAGCGGCATAAAGGCAAAGCCGTTCAGACTGTCGGACTTCAACGGCTCGCCGTCATAATCATAATAGCTGCCACCCTCATCGCCTTTGTCGTAGTAGTAAGCCTGATAGGTTTTACCACCCTTGACGACTTCAACCGCCAAGATATCGCCTGCCGCCATTTCCTGTCCACGAAAATACATGCTGTTGTACAGCAGACGTATTTGATCGCCCTCTTTCAAATCGTCCAAATTGAATTGTTCACTGAAAATATCGCGCAGCGATTCACGCAATTCGATGCCTACGCCTGCTTGTGCCAACGAACCCTTGGCAGAGGTGCGGACAACGACGGATTTCAGCGTCGGCAGGGTTTTCATCTCAATTTCCGATGCGCTCGCCTGCCACTCTCCTTTGATTTTACCGATGGCAATCAGGTTTTTTTCGCCATTATCGTCATCGTTGAAAAACTGGATGGCGGCCGGCCGGTTGCTGCCGTCCATTAAAACACTGATGGTTTGCCCCGAACGAAGCCGTTGTAATTTCTTGTCGATACCGCCGTCTTCGCCATCGCCTTTCAGGGCATTGGCAATATCCGCATCGCTCAAGCCGTAGCGCGACAGCATGGTATACAGCGTATCACCTTCTTGAGCTGCTTCTTCCAGCCAATATCCCGCCCGATTTTCGACATCGGACACTTGAATCGGCGGCAGCTCCTTCACAACGACTTCGGTTTTAAACAATTCGTCTTGTTTGGGCGGAGAAGTTACGGCATAAGCCGTCATTGCACCCGATACGGACAGTAGTATACCCAGCAGCGACCAGCGGATGGATTTACGCTGCAAAAAACGATGGGAAAAAATCTTTTTCATTGATTCATTTTTCCGTTTCAGACGGCCTGATTCGTTATCAGGCACAAAGCCTTACAAACAGATTTTCATTTATCTTCAAATGTTTCAGTATACTATAAATCCTCATAGAAATCCTCATCATGCGGAAAAAGCGCGTAAAATAACGCTAATCCGAACAATGCCGAACCATGATGAATCTGACCCTTGCCATCCCTTCATTGAACAGGCCGTCTGAAAGACCTGTGCCGTTCGATACGCCCGGCCTTAACGCACTGCTGCGTTTCGGACACTTTACTTCATTGCCCGCCGAAACATCTGTTTTTTATGCCCGCCATCTTTGGCGGGGCAGGCCGGAAATTTCGATATTAGCCGAACTGGGGCTGTCCGCAGACACGCCCGCCCTGCTGGCCGCACCCGTCTGTCAGCAAATGGGCATGAATCAGGCGCATCTCGCATCCGGGCGCGCCTTGTCGGTAACGGCGCAAGAGGCGGCGCAGTGGTGTGCGGGATTGAATGATTTTTTTTGTGAGGACGGTTGGCGTTTTTACCCGTTCAAACCTGATTTATGGCTGCTGACCTTACCCAAACAGCCAGACTGGCAGGTTCCGTCGGTTCTGGATATGCTCGGGCAGGCTGACGGGATGGAGCGGATGGAACGGTATGCCGCACCGGATTGGCTGTCCAAGCAAACTGAAATCCAAATGTGGCTGCACGCCCATCCGCTCAATGCCGCTCGCACAATGCCGGTTAACGGCGTATGGCTGTGGCCCGGGCATTCGGACGGACAAGCCGAAGCCGGCTTTACCGCTACGGACAGCAGTTGGCTGCTCCGCCCAGGCCTGCCGCACGATGCCGCGCCCTACGACTGGGCGGCATTCGAAGCCATGCTGGAGGAATGCCGCCAACAGATTTCAGACGGCCTGATTTTTCTGGATGATTTGACCGTGTCCGTGGCGGCGGATGATGAAGAATCGTATCGCCAACTGCTGGCCGATTGGGATGTCCGCTTTTTCACCCCCATCCGCCTCGCCCTGCAAAAAGGCCGTCTGAAAAACCTAACGCTAACCACAGACGGCGAACACGGCGGCATTCTGAATATTAGAACCAAAGCCGAACGGGCATTTTGGAAACGGAAAAAAGTCTTTACCGGCACTTTGCGTTAATACACCGCACCACACAAGGGATTGACCCAATTCTCGACACCCCTATACGGCAATCCGTCACAAAAGGCCGTCTGAAAACGCGCTTCAATGAAGTTTCAACCGTTTCAGTGCAAGAAAAAACTGAAGTTGCTTTTCAAACTTTGTTGCAGCCAGGTTTTCAGACGGCCTGATGCTTGGTGTTTTTGTATACTTATGTTAATATTTGAAAATGTTAACAATTAGGCCGTCTGAAAACCGCTTGACGCATCGTCAAATCGTTCGGCAATGAGGAGTGAAAGATGTTATTAAGCATAATGGGTACGCCCAATGCTGTCGTAATCGCCGTAATCGTCATGTTGGCATTGTCACTATCGCGCATACATGTAGTGTTGAGCTTGGCAATCGGTGCGTTTGTCGGCGGACTGATGGCAGGAATGCCGTTGGAAAATGTAACGGACATGTCGGGAGAAGTGACTCAAACCGGCATTATTTCCGCTTTTAACGAAGGCTTGAAAGGCGGGGCGCAAATCGCGTTGTCGTATGCAATGCTGGGGGCTTTCGCAATGGCAATCACCCACTCCGGCCTGCCGCAACAATTGGCCGGCTCGATTGTCCGCCGCCTGAATCAAGGACAAAACTCTCAAACCGGGGAAAAAGCGGTCAAATGGCTGTTGTTGTCCATCATCTTGGTCATGGGTGTCATGAGCCAAAACGTCGTCCCCATCCATATCGCCTTTATTCCGATGATTGTGCCGCCGTTGCTGCTGGTATTTAACCGCCTGAAAATCGATCGTAGGCTGATTGCCTGCGTCATTACCTTCGGCCTGGTGACCACCTATATGTTCCTACCTTACGGATTCGGCGGAATTTTCCTCAACGAAATCCTGTTGGGCAATATCCGCACGTCGGGCATGGAGGTGAAAGACATCAATGTCATGCAAGCAATGGCCATCCCTGCTTTGGGTATGGTGGCAGGTTTGCTGCTGGCTTTGATTCATTATCGCAAACCGCGTCTTTATCAAACCAATGATATCGATACGGTCGATCATCAAAAAGCGGTCGAACAACCGCAACCTTCCGCCTACCGCAGCATGGTGGCGGCAATAGCGATTGCCGTTTGCTTTGCCATACAATTAATGTATCAAGACGCGCTGGTTTTAGGGGCAATGGTTGGTTTCGCGGTATTCATGATGCTCGGCGTCATCAATCGGGATGCCGCCAACGATGTTTTTGGCGAAGGTATTAAAATGATGGCGATGGTCGGCTTTATTATGATTGCCGCCCAAGGATTTGCAGCGGTTATGAAAGCAACCGGCGATATCCAGCCTTTGGTGGAAAACAGCATGGCAATGCTCGGCGGCAACAAAGGCATGGCGGCATTCGTCATGCTATTGGTCGGCCTGCTGGTCACAATGGGCATCGGCTCTTCCTTTTCCACCCTGCCGATTATTACGGCGATTTATGTACCGCTGTGTATCAGCCTCGGCTTTTCACCATTGGCAACCGTAGCCATTGTCGGCACTGCCGGCGCATTGGGTGATGCAGGCTCCCCCGCATCAGATTCAACCTTGGGTCCGACCATGGGACTGAACGCCGACGGCCAGCACGACCATATCCGCGACTCGGTTATCCCCACCTTTATCCACTACAATATCCCGCTGATGATTGCCGGCTGGATTGCCGCAATGGTGCTGTAAATGGAAGAACTGACGCAACGCATTACCGAACTGGAAATTCAGACGGCCTTACAAGGCGAACTGATTGACAGCCTGAACGACACTATTGCCCAAATGCGGCAAACATTGGATTTGCAACAAGCCCAACTCAAGCTGCTGTATCGGAAAATTCAAGATAAAAACCAAGACGGTGATCAAGAGCCGTATAGCCTCCGTGATGAAGTCCCACCGCACTACTAACCGGAAACAACAAATGGGCAAAAGATAAAAAACTTGCCAAAACAAACCATTTAGGCCATAATCCGCCGCCTTCCCGAAAGGGATATTTTGAAGCACAGGCACATCCCCTGTGCCCGCCAACCAAAGGAATTAAAATGAAACAAAATACTCATCCAGATTATCATGAAGTTAATGTTACTTGCTCTTGCGGTAACAAATTTGTAACCAAATCTTCAATGGAAAAAGAAAACTTTAATATTGAGGTTTGCTCACAATGCCACCCGTTCTACACTGGAACCCAAAAAATCGTAGATACAACCGGTCGCGTAGACAAATTTAACCAAAAATTTGGCAACATGTTCAAACGTAGCTAATTTTTTGAAAAAGAAAATAAAAAAGACTGCATTGGCAGTCTTTTTTATTTTTGGATTAAACTAAAAGATTGAGACCTTTGCAAAATCCCCCCAAAATCCCCTAAATTCCCACCAAAACATTTAGGGGATTTCCCATGAGCACCTTCTTCCAGCAAACCGCACAAGCCATGATTGCCAAACACATCGACCGCTTCCCACTATTGAAGTTG
>NZ_JBQCVA010000061.1:7165-12312 GCF_051962715.1 Neisseria sp. P0008.S010 | reverse complement strand
ACGGTTCGGGTTAAGGGTAAATCTGATTGCAGGACTGATTAATGCGATGGGATGAATATTTTCGCAAGAGGTCTATTATCTTATATGATAATTGATTTTAATTTTTATTTTAAGATGTAAATTCTAATGGATTTTCTTTTTAATTTAAATAATAAGAACTATTTTTATTTTATTTAATTATTTAATTGACTGAATTCTTTATTAAATTAGGAATATAAAATTCCGGATGCAAAAAAGCCTTTACCGAAGTAAAGGCCGTCTGAACAGTACAGGGGATTTTTGCGTTCAATCGTATGGAAGACAAAGGTTGATAACGCCTTATCGATTCCGCCGGCGCGTTTGATGTTTCCAAACGGCTTTCAAAGAAAATGCCGTCCTCATCAGCAAGAGGCCGTCTGAAAAAATGGGAGGACTAATGGATTTCCTGCCCTGCCGTCCACACCAAATCGCAGATGCCGTCCGTCGGGGCGAAGGCGGTCGGGGCGGCAAGCAGGATGCGGCGCAATTCGGTTTGGTTGCCGCTGTCGCAGGCAGCCGAGAGTTTCGCCAGAAGGTTTTCCAGTTGCGGCCAAGGGAGCATGGTTTCGCTGGCGGTCAGGATGCGGGAGTGGCCTGTCGGAACGGCGTTGTCGCCGATAATCAGTTCTTCGTACAGCTTTTCGCCCGGACGCAGGCCGGTAATGCGGATTTCGATGTCGCCTTTGGGATTGGCTGCGTCTTTCACGTCCAAGCCGCTCAGCCGTATCATCTGCCGCGCCAGGTCGATGATTTTCACCGATTCGCCCATGTCCAAAACAAATACGTCGCCACCTTTCCCCATCGCTCCCGCCTGTATCACCAGCTGGGCGGCTTCGGGGATGGTCATAAAGTAGCGGGTGATGTCGGGATGGGTAAGCGTAACGGGCCCGCCGGCAGCGATTTGTTGCTCGAAGGCCGGAACAACTGAACCGGACGAACCCAATACGTTGCCGAAGCGCACCATGCAGAAGCGGGTTTGGCAGCCCGTTTCCGCCGCCAAGGCCTGCAAGACGAGTTCGGCCATGCGTTTGCTCGCGCCCATGGTGTTGGTGGGACGCACGGCTTTGTCGGTGGAAATTAAGACGAAGGTCGCCACGCCGCAATCTTGTGCCGCACGGGCGCAGGCCAGTGTGCCGAACACGTTGTTGCGTATGCCTTCTATGGTGTTGAGCGCGACCAGGGGGACGTGTTTGTAGGCGGCGGCATGATAGATGGTTTCCACGCCGAACGCCTGCATGACGTTTTTCAGACGGCCTTTGTCCTGCACAGAACCCAAAAGCGGCAAAATTTCAATATTGCCGCCCTGCCGCCGCGCCAAATCCTGCAATTCTCGTTCGATGGTGTAGAGCGAATATTCGGACAGTTCGAACAATACCAGCTTCGCCGGACGGCGGCCGACTATCTGGCGGCACAGCTCCGAACCGATAGAGCCGCCCGCGCCCGTTACCATCACCGTTTTACCTTCGATGTCGCGCGCCATCAGTTCGGCCATCGGCTCGACCGGCTCGCGTCCCAACAGGTCGGCCACCGATATTTTTTTCAGAAGGCCGATGTGGATGCGGCCGTCCACCAAATCCTTCATGCCCGGAATCGCCAGCACTTCGCAGGGGTAAGCCTCAAGGCTTTGCAGGATTTCCCGCCGCCTTTCCGCGCCCGCGCTGGGCATGGCCAGCAGGATTTTCTTCACGCCGTAGCGCGCAATCAAATCGGCGGTTTCAGACGGCCTGAACACGGGCAGATCGCCGACGATGGTATGTTGCAGTCGCGGATTGTCGTCCACAAAGGCCACGGCGCGGTATTCGTTCACCTGCTTCATCGCTTCAATCAGCTGCCGCCCCGACTG
This sequence comes from Neisseria sp. P0008.S010, assembly GCF_051962715.1. NCBI lineage: Bacteria > Pseudomonadati > Pseudomonadota > Betaproteobacteria > Neisseriales > Neisseriaceae > Neisseria > Neisseria sp. P0008.S010. Next base: position 10,451 of record NZ_JBQCVA010000061.1, on the reverse strand, counting down.
CCCCGCACCGTACACGATGACGGGCACGGCGGAATTGCGTTCGCTGCGTTCGGCCAAAATCAGCCGCAACAGCAGACGCGAACCGGCAATCAGCACCACCATCAAGAAGAAGAACACCACCGGCAAAGCCAGGCGCAATTGTTTTTCAAACAGCAAGACGCTGAAGAAAAACAGCAGCATGGATGCGAAACTGCCGAACAGCGCAACCGCCAAGATCCGCAGGCTGATGTAGCGCGTTACGGCGCGGTACAGCCCCAACCGGACAAACAGCAAGACTGTAAACACCGTTGTGGCCGCCAACGCCTGCCAGTTGGCGGGGTCGTACCATTCGTGGTCGTAATCGGCTTTCAGGCTTTGGGTAAACCAGAAGGCGCAGAAAATCAACACCGTGTCGTGGATGACGAACAGGATTTTTTTGGTACGACGCGGCAGGGCGAGCAAGGTTTCGAGCATCATGAATGGGCAATCGGCTGCCGCGTACGTTGGAACGGCAGGCCGTCTGAAAACGGTAAAAGGCCGTTATTATAAAGCCGTCGGCCGCAACCGTCGGTTTTTGCCGCCGGAGAATGCGGCAGGATGGGCAGTTTTGCAACAGGCCGTCTGAAAAAACGATTCAACGTGAAATCAAGCAAGACAGGGCGGTTCGACTGCCTTCGCCACATGGTTTTCGGGATGTAAAAGGAAAGTATAAGCGGGAAAATCGCAGGCAAACCGCCGATGTCTCTAAGAAGAAGATCGATTGGACGTGCAAACGAAAAGTGCAGATAAAAGAATGAAGGTAAAAACCGTTGCAAGGAATAAAGGCTACGCCGGTACGTCAGCAAAAACAAAAAAAGCCGTCTGAAAACTTTCAGACGGCCTGATGTTATCTAAACAAGACGGTTAGTTTTTAGCTTTGCCAAAACCGAATACGGTTTTAGTAGCCTGCCATGCGAAGCAGCATGCACCACCGATAAAGATCAAGTCAGACAGGGTACGGATCCAGCGCAGAGTTTCCAGCAGGTCTTGCTGCAGGAAGTTTTCGCTTCGGGCATACCACAAACCAGTTGAGATGCTGGCAGCAGCTTGAATCGCACCAATCGGCAGCAGGCTGGTGGCAATCATGCCGACCAAACCGCCGTTCAACAGCCAGAAGCCCCAAGTCATCAATTTGTCGTTGAAATGCTCTTCCGGTTTCAAGTACAGGGCAACCAGCAATACAAAGCCCAGTGCCAAGAAGCCGTATACACCGAACAAGGCTGCGTGTGCGTGAACTGCGGTAGTGTTCAAACCTTGAATGTAGAACAAGGAAATCGGCGGGTTGATCAAGAAGCCGAACACACCGGCACCGATCATGTTCCAGAAGGCTACGGCAACGAAGCACATCAGCGGCCAACGCAAACGTTTTGCCCAAGGAGCAGCGTTTTGATAAGACCAGTGTTCGTATGCTTCACGGCCCAACAGAATCAGCGGCACAACTTCCAAAGCGGAGAAGCAGGCACCGATAGCCATAGAAGCTGAAGTCGAACCAGAGAAGTACAAGTGGTGCAGCGTACCCGGGATACCACCCAACATAAAGATGGCGGCAGCGGCCAAAGTAGCGGCAGTGGCAGTATTGCGGCGGACAAAGCCCATGTTGTAGAAGATGAAGGCGAAGGATGCGGTTGCAAACACTTCGAAGAAACCTTCCACCCACAGGTGAACCACCCACCAACGCCAGTATTCCATTACCGCAATCGGAGAATGCTCGCCGTAGAACAGGCCGGGCGCATAGAACACACCCACACCGAACATGGAGGCCACAAAAATGGCCAACAGGTTTTTATCGGTATTTTTCTCTTTAAACGCAGTAAAGGTACAGCGAACCATCAGGAACAGCCACAGCAACAGGCCGACCATCAGCAGCAATTGCCAGAAACGGCCCAAGTCCAGGAACTCATAACCTTGGTGGCCGAACCAAAAGTTCATGGCCGCAGGCATATTGTCGCTCAAGGCAAGGAAGTTGCCGCCGTAAGAACCCAATACCACGATAAACAGTGCGATATACAGGAAGTTCACGCCTGCACGTTGGAATTTTGGATCTTTACCGCCGTTGATAATCGGAGCCAGGAACAGACCGGCAGTCAGGAAACCTGTGGCAATCCAGAAAATTGCGGACTGAATGTGCCAAGTACGTGCCAAGGCATAAGGCAGCCAATCAGAGAAGTTGATGCCGTAGAAATGCTGGCCTTCAATAGTGTAGTGAGCAGTCAAACCGCCCAGCAGCACCTGTGCCACAAACAGGGCGACAGTCAGGAATACATATTTACCCAAAGCTTTCTGTGACGGAGTCAGCTGGATTTTAGACAGCGGATCTTCTGTAGGAGGTTGCACCTCTTCATGTTTGGTCAGGAAAGAGTAACCCCACAACAATAAGCCGATACCGCTTAACAACAAGACGATACTGGTGAACGACCACATATAGTTCTCAGTAGTCGGCACGTTGTTGACTAACGGCTCGTGCGGCCAGTTGTTGGTGTAGGTAAACTCTTTATCCGGGCGGTTGGTCGATGCAGACCAAGCTGTCCAGAAGAAGAAGTTAGTTAATTTTTTACGCGCCTCTTCGCTTGGCAATGTATTGTTTTTCATTGCAAAGTTATCACGCGTTTGAACCATGTCGGGATCATTGCCGTACAACTTGATGTAATACGGCGCAACCGCCTCAATGGCTTTTTGACGGGTTTCGCTGATGACAACCGTTCCGTCTTCTTTCACTCTGGACTGGTTACGGTATTCGTCAGCCAATTGCGTACGCAAAGTCGCCTGTTGCGCAACATCCAATTGTTCGTAGTTTTTGCCGAATTGAGCCTGTGCAGTGAAGTCCAACCAGGCAACCAATTCGCGGTGCAGCCAGTCGGCAGTCCAGTCCGGAGCCTGATAAGCACCGTGACCCAAGATAGAGCCGACCTCCATGCCGCCGGTAGACTGCCAAGCCGATTGGCCGGCCAAAATATCGTCCTTGGTCATCAATACCTGACCGGACGCCGTTACAACTTTTTCGGGATATGGCGGAGCTTTTTTGTAAACCTCCGAACCCATATAACCCAGGATGGTAAAGCAGACTGCCAGCACTGCAAACAGCAGATACCAGAGCTTCTTATATTGTCCCATAATAAAACTCCTTGGGTGGTTGTGTTAAAATTCATGAAATATGAATGTTAAAAATTGTAGCACGACTAACACGGGAAATAAAGCAATCTGCCTGAAACATCTGTGGCAGTTGACCAACATCATACAAGCAGAGAACAATGTAAATTCGTGCACAATT
>NZ_JBQCVA010000061.1:0-7065 GCF_051962715.1 Neisseria sp. P0008.S010 | reverse complement strand
CTAAATATAAGCTCTAAATATAAGCTCTAAATATAAGCTCTAAATATAAGCTCTAAATATAAGCTCTAAATATAAGCTCTAAATATAAGCACAAAATAAATCGATTTCTTATATTTTAAGCCCTAGTTATGTTATGTTGAAGCATGTAAAACTAACGAAATAAAATGTTAATGCCGCCTATTTGATTTATATCAAATAAATGTTAAGATAGGTAATCCATAATGCCATCACTTAATTTGTAAACGTAACCCAGTAAAAGGAAAGTATCTTATGAAACGCCAAACTTTAGCTGCTCTGATCACTTCAGCGTTTGTTTTAGCGGCCTGTAACGGTCAGCAACAAGCCTCACAGCAACCTGCCGCACAAGGAACTCAGGCTACAGCTTCTTCTACCCCGTCCGCTCCGGATGTAGCTCCCCAAACTGCCGAAGCCGATGTTCCGGTTGATCAGCTGCCTGTTATCGATGCAGTTATGACCCATGCTCCGGAAGTACCTCCCCCGGTAAACCGCGATCACGCTGCTTTGGTTAAAGTAAAAATGGAAACCATCGAAAAAACCATGAAAATGGCTGATGGCGTTGATTACACTTACTGGACATTCAACGGTGACGTTCCAGGTCAAATGATCCGTGTGCGTGAAGGCGATACCGTGGAAGTAGAATTCTCCAACAACCCAAATTCTACCGTACCTCATAACGTTGACTTCCACGCTTCTACCGGCACTGGCGGTGGTGCTGCTGCTACATTTACCGCACCCGGCCGCACTTCTACTTTCCGCTGGAAAGCACTGCAAGCCGGCCTGTACATCTATCACTGTGCTGTGGCCCCGGTAGGTATGCACATCGGTAACGGTATGTATGGTTTGGTCTTGGTTGAGCCTAAAGAAGGCCTGCCGAAAGTAGACAAAGAGTTCTACATCGTTCAAGGCGACTTCTACACCAAAGGCAAATACGGCGAGCCTGGCTTGCAACCTTTTGATATGGATAAAGCCATCCGTGAAGATGCAGATTACGTAGTATTTAACGGTCACGTTGGTGCTATTGCAGGCGATAACGCGCTGAAAGCCAAAGTAGGTGAAACCGTACGTATGTACGTAGGTAACGGTGGTCCGAACTTGGTGTCTTCTTTCCACGTTATCGGTGAAATCTTCGACAAAGTATATGTTGAAGGCGGCAAACTGATTAACGAAAACGTACAAAGCACCCTGATTCCTGCAGGTGGTGCAGCTATGATTGAGTTTAAAGTTGATATTCCTGGCAGCTATACCATTGTTGACCACTCTCTCTTCCGTGCATTTAACAAAGGTGCTTTGGGTCAATTGGTTGTAGAAGGTGAAGATCATCCAGAAGTAATGACCAAAAAACTGAGCGATGAAGCCTATAAAGGTACTGGCGCAGCAGCAGGTGCAGCTTCTGGTGCTTCAGCTCCTGCAGCCTCAACTCCTGCAGCTCCCGCTTCAGCTTCTTCCAACCCTGAGAGTGGTGCAAGTCATTAATCGTTAATTTGGTTCTATAAAACCATTATTAGGCATCTATATTCTTGGATGAAAGGCCGTCTGAAAACATTCATATGATTCAGACAAACCAAAATTCAGGTAGTATAGATGCCTTTTTTCAATTATTCTAAGTATACTTTTTTGAGATAAAACAATTTATTGCAAGATTAGTGCAGCTAAAATAATAAAATACTAATTTAATTGAGGAGCAAAAAATGAAATCTACCTTATTAACCCTCATTGTCGGCTGTCTACTCCTTTCTGCTTGTAACGATCAAAGTCAAACCAACACCCAGCAGACAACTGCAGAAACTCCAAAAAATACAAACGTATCTGCCGTTACTGAACAACCTGCCGTTGCACCTAAACAAGCAAGTGAACCCCAAGTTGATGAGAGACTAAAGGCAGGGAAAGACATTTACGATAAACGATGCAAAGCCTGTCATGGTGCAGACGGAATGGGGGCAAACGACTCACTGCCTCCGCTTGCTAAATCAGACTATTTTTCGGAAGATAAAATGCAATTGGTAGCCTCTATCGCCAAAGGCATACGCGGACAAATTACCGTCAACGGAAAGACATACGATGGCATCATGCCCGCCCTGCCTATGAAAGACGAAGAGCTTGCAGCAGTTTCTACCTATGTATTAAATATGTTTGACAACAAAGGTGGGGAAATTACTGTTGAAGAAATTGCCGCCTTCCGAGCAGGGAAATAATCTTTCTCTCTCGACAGGACACATGTAAATCATCCAACATGAGGAAATTATGAAAAACTCTATTTTTTATACATTATTACTTACAAGCGCAGCATTATCTTCAGCGACAGATATGGCAGACATTAGCGGTGGCACCTACCGGCCGCTTTACTTGGCCGCTGATGCCCCACTAACTAAAGTGTCTTCTTATAAATTAGACAAACTACCTGTAACCAATGCACAATTCTTTGAATTCGTAAAGAAAAATCCACAGTGGCAACGTGGAAAACTCAGCAGCAAACAGGGTGACAAACATTATCTCTCACACTGGATTAAAGATGGTAACGGTTTTGCTCCAAAAAAAGAAGACTTGAACAAACCAGTTGTATTTATTTCATGGTTTGCAGCCAATGCTTATTGTACTGCCCAAGGTAAGCACCTACCCACTATCAACCAGTGGGAATATGCCGGACAAGCATCCGAACTCAAGCCAAACGGGGCTAATGAAAAAGCTTATAAAGACACCATCCTTAACTGGTATGCACAAGGCAGTCGACAGGGTTTGCGTGATGTAGGCCGTATGAAACCCAATTATTGGGGCATCTACGATATGCACGGCCTAATTTGGGAATGGACTGAAGATTTCAACAGCAGTCTGTTAAACTCCGGAGGAGTAGATAGTGCCATGTTCTGTAGTGGTGCAGCAGCAGGAGCTACTGATCCTACAAACTACGCAGCGTTCCTACGCTATGGTTTCCGTACAAGCCTACAGTCAAAATTTTCAGTGCATAACCTAGGCTTCCGCTGCGCACAATAAAAATTAGCGACTGAAAGGCCGTCTGAAAAATATTCCACTAAAAAAGCATTAGTTTCTTCAAATGCTCTTACCGAAATTTAGGAATAGAAAATAAAAAGGGAATGATAAATTTATCTTAATCAATACCCAAGATAATTCCCCCTATTCCTTCATTTCACAAAAAAATTAGGCTGCCTTAGATAACTAAGGCAGCCTAATTCAAAAAAGCCGAATAGCTAACACTATTCGGCTTTCATTTATTTCAATATTTGTGGGGAGGTGTTTATTTTTGCACTGAGTGGGTAGAAGAAAAAAAACGGCGAAAATCTTTATGGGGCGTGGGTTTGAGCAAAGCTGGTGCGGGAAAAAACTTGCACCAGCTTTTGCTTTGGTTTGATAAAAAATGCGTTATCTTTTGCACTGAAATGTGCGGAAAATAATCGGTTATTAAAGGGGATTTAAACTTTCTTAAATTTGCCGACCGAACCATACTACTTTGCCGATGATTTCAACGCCTGATGTTTCGTCAGCTAAATTTAATTCGAATGGTTGGTAAGCCTCGTTCGCAGAGGAAACCAGTAGATGGTTGCCCGGGAGGGTTTGGGTACGCTTGACTATGAGCTCCTCGCCAATCCGCAACACATATAAGCCGTTTCCGGGTTGATTTCGGCTGTGATCCACCAACACGTTATCGCCATCAAACAATATGCCCTCCATACTGTCGCCTGCCACTTTGACAACCGAGAGAGATTTAGGGTCGGTACGCAGATGGACACGAATCCAATATTTCCGAAAAGCCATTGTGAATCTTGGTTTTTCGTCTTCAGCGACATAACCATGTCCCGCCGCAACTTTAACGTTGTAACGTGGGATGAAGACAAATTCGCTCAAGTCCACGGGATTACCGAGCGTATCCCGCACCTCTGGGGCAGTCTGGATGCTTTTGGCGTTCCATTTTGCATTATAGCCCGCGACAGGCTCTTGCAACTCTTGATTACTATCTGTTGCAGCTCCTTTAGGGAAAGGCACACCTTCCCCAGTCATCAACCAATTCCAATCACACCCTTTCAATTTTTGAATTGAAACAAGGGTTTCAGCTTTTGGAATGGTGTCTTTTTCAAAAATCCTTAATACGCCGCTAATAGACCAATTTAAATCTCTTGCGATTTGTGCTGGCTTGGCATCGCCCCATAGGAATTGGAGGCGCTCTTTAAAGCTGCTCATAGCAAACCCAACTCTTTTGTTTAGTCATCTACCGACCAAACAAAAGAATAAACAAATAAAGTAGTTTTTGTTTAGTAAATTTTCAAATATTTATCAAATGATTAGCAAAATAGCTGAACAAATATAGAGATACTAAACAAACGATTGCACACACCGCATTTGTTTAGTAATATGCCAGCACGTTAAACGAAAGCGCATAACATTTAAGCTAAACGAATGGAGTGAATAGCAATGCAAAAAAATACAGCAGACTGGCACCGCGCGGATGTGGTCGCTGCGCTTAAAAAGGCAGGTTGGTCGGTGCGTGCCTTATCAATAGCCAGTGGATTAGGCCCTGACACCTTACGAAACGCTCTTTACTGCCCGTTCTACCCTAAAGGCGAAAAAATTATTGCCGATGCTTTAGGTATGAAGCCTGAAGATATTTGGCCGCAGCGTCATGCAACCCGGAACTTCCGGCCAACACTGCGAAAGTAGTGAATGCCTGAATTGTAGGTTAATTAAGCTAAAAAATCACGCATTTAAATTCCCGTACAGCGAATTTTCATTATGAGAATCACCAAACGACAGGCGAAAGCCACCTCTTTAGACCATGCCATTGAACTGGCCAAGCGTCATGCCAAGGAGCGGCGGCTGCCGTCAAAAGTGATGGCCGACCTGATGGGGGTGGAACTTAAAACGTATTACCGCTGGCTGTTGGAGAATATTGCCGCTCAATCGTATAGCCCAGTTTGAGGCGCTGACCGGCAGCCGCTTTATCAGCGAGTATTTGAGTGTGCTGCACGGCGACCGGGTGGTGATTGAAATCCCGCGCGGACGCAAGGGCAAGACGGCGGATATGGCGCAGGTGCAGAGCCAAACGGCAGCAGCTTTGGCATTGTTGGCTAAATGGCATGCACGAATTGCGCCGCATGAAAGACCTGCCGCGCATGGCGGTGCTGGCCAAGCAGTATGCCGAGCAGGCTTTGCAGCCGATTTTGGATGCCTGCCGCGCCGGCTGCATCAATGTGGCCGCCTCTTTGGCACGGCGCGGCTGGCTGCGGCTGTATATTGACGGGGAAGATATGAGCGGCCGGAATCTATCCTTAATCCATGAGGTGCGGCTGGCATGAAAACCAAAAACTTTGAGCAATTGCGCAGCGACTACCTGCGTGATTTGAGCAACCAACAGCCTGCTGCCCACACCCATCCCGGCAGCGACAATTACGCCCGCGCCACCGCTTTGGCCGCACTGGCCGAGGGGCAATACCAGCATCAAGAGTGGATTTTGCGGCAGGTGTTTGCCGATACGGCGGACACCGCCTATTTGGAGCGCCATTGCGCCATGTATCGCATTTGGCGCAAAGCGGCTGCCGCAGCGGCGGGCAGCATCCGCATCAGCGGCGCGCCCAATACCGTTATGCCTGCAGGGCTGGTGGCCCAAGTGGGCAACATTGCCTATCAAACCAGTACACCAGGTCAAACCGACGGCAGCGGTCAGGGATTGATTGCCTGCCACTGCCTGAGCACCGGTCCGGCCGGAAACCAGCCGGACAATACCCCGGCCAAACTGCAAAGCCCACCTGCCGGTATTAAGACGGACGCCGTACTCGTGAGTATGGTGGGCGGCACCGATATCGAGAGCGATGCCGCGCTGTTAGACAGGCTGCTGTCGCGCTTACGCCAACCGCCCGCCGGCGGAAATGCCTACGACTATTACCGCTGGGCAATGGACGTACCGAGAGTGGAGGCGGCATTTGTGTATCCGCTGCGGCGCGGCTTGGGCACGGTGGATGTGGCTATCCTCACCGCTTCCGGCCTGTCGTCGCCCGATGTGGTGCGTGCCGTACAGCAGTATATCGACGAGCGCCGCCCGGTTACCGCCAAAAACGTACAGGTGATGGCACCGCAGCGTGTGCCGCTCAATGTATCGGTGCGCGTATCGCCGGCCGACGGCTACACCTTGCCTGCGGTCAAAGATGCCGCTGCCCGCGCCTTGTCAGCCTATTTCGCGACCATCAAGCCGGGCGACACCGTCTATAAAAGCCATATCGAGGCACTGATTAGCGACACTCCGGGCGTGCGCGACCGCGTTTTGGTCAGCCCGTCTGCCAACCAAAACGCCACCATCACCCCGCACATCCAATGGCTGGCCTTGGGCACGTTTGAGATGACCCTGTTATGACTTACGCTGATTTACTCCCACTCTACTATCCGCCCGTCAGCTACGACGTACGTGCCACCCGGCAGGCCGCCGAGCGGCAGGCGGAAGCCGCCATATTCGGCGGCGTGCAAACGCAGTCGGCACAGGTGCTGGCTGCCGCCTACGCCCCCACTGCCGGTGGCGACATCACACGCTGGGAGCGCCTGCTCGGCATCAATCCGCCGCAGCCCGACAACTACGCCCGCCGCGTAGCCGATGTGTTGGCCAAACTCAATGAGACCGGCGGCCTAAGCATCCCGTATTTCATCCGGCTGGCTGCCGCAGCCGGCTACACCATCACCATCAGCGAGCCGCAGCCTTTCCGCGCCGGTGTAAACCGCGCCGGCGACCGTCTCGCCCGCGAAGACATTATGTGGGTGTGGTGGGTGGACGTGGCCGCCCAATCGCAAACCGTGTGGCGCTTCCGCGCCGGCTCCGGTACTGCCGGCAGCCGCTTGAGCCAATACAGCGACGCCGTAATTGGTAGTCTGTTCAACCGCCTCAAACCCGCCCACACCGCCATCCGATTCAACTACCACTAAGGACTAATTCATGTGTAGAAATCCCTAGCGTTGTTTACAGTATTTCCAGGAGAATACTAGACCTCTTGCGAAAGTATCCTGAAGATTTACAATTTCCAAATGAAATACGAAAACCTAATCCAAAGAAGC
>NZ_JBQCVA010000060.1:0-12655 GCF_051962715.1 Neisseria sp. P0008.S010 | reverse complement strand
GAAGAACCGAACTATACGCACATCCGAAAATACTGTCAAACAAATATTGCAAGAAAAATATGGGAAATTGCTTATCAGCATGTTTTATATGAATATTTAACTTATTTTTTATTCTGCATATTTCCGGGCAACATTTTTTACTTTATTCAACCATCGTCTTTCTTCTGTTTTACTTGGCAACGTATCAGAAGCAAACAGCCATTCTTCATATTGGTGCAATAACTGGGTTACTTCTGCATCTTCTGCATTATTTTGCTTCATTATTTCGATCAGTTCTGAAGCAGTAACGGATGGCAGGGTTTCATCTTCCGAACCAAGCAACACATTCTTAAGTAATAGGAAGCCCTCTGCCAACGGTTCTTGCTCCTTCCTCCTGCCTCGCAGCCACCACCAAGCAATAGGTAGCAAAGCAACCAGGATGCCTCCGAATCCTACTAAGATACCGGTAGAAAAGTTGAATTTTCCCAGTCCTATTTTTGCAAACAGGTTGTTTTGACTGCTGTCATCATAATTGACAACCCATTGCTGCCAATAGAACTGCCCGCTCTCTGCCCATCGGTTCCAAATTTGGTCGTTATTCCCACCGGATACCAGTTGCCATTCGTTTTCAGGCAAGGCATTGCTCAATCCGCCGCTTTGGCGTTGTGCGGACGCCGCAGTCGTGGGGTCTATACGCAGCCACGCCTGCTCTTCTTCAAGCCAAATTTCTGCCCATGCATGGGCATCTTTGCTGCGGATTTGCCAAAAATTGCCGTTCTCCTGATAGTCTCCGCCGAGATAACCGGTGACAACACGGGCCGGGATGCCTGCTGCGCGCATCATTACGACAAAACTTTGGGCATAGTGTTCGCAAAAACCCTGTTTACTACCGAACATGAAATCGTCGATGCCATTATTGCCGCTATATAAAGGCGGTTGCAGGGTATAGGCGAACTTTTGCCTGCGGTAATAATTGAGGACTTTATCGGCAAACTGCCGTGCGGATGTACTTTCTCCGGCCAGCAGTTGCGCCAATTGGCGGGTGCGGAAATTGCCGCTTGGCGGCAGGCGCAGATAATACTGTTTTTCAAACTCCTTCAACGTTTGCGACATCATATCGGAAGCACTTGATTGCAGGCTGACCCGCCTCAACCCTTCCCTGCTGCGGACACGGATAACGTTTCCCAACCGGACGGACACGGCGGGCGGATGGTTATTTGAAGCCAGCGGATAATCCAATACGGGAATAATGCCGTCCTGATCCCGCAAAATCATTTGATAAGACACCTTGAGGCCGTCTGAACGTACATTTGCTGTAGGATCATCAATCGCCACAGGCAACGCCCGCCATGTTTTCCCGTCAAAATCCGCCATCACCACCGCACGCCAATAAAGCTGTTCCGGACGGGGACGGACATCGTTGTCGAAGGTTACGTTGGCCACTAATTCATTGCTTTGTACCAAGCTGCCGATATTGCCCGGCTCCATCGTATCGGACAAGCCGGTTTTCGCCTGTTCCTGCTTTGGCTGCGGTATGCGCCACAACGGCTCGCTTTTTCTCGGCATCACGACAAACAACACAGCCATCAGCGGCAATGTCAGGCCGAAGGCCAACAAACCTTGCCGCACGGCCGTACCGACGGTCAGCCCGCAAAGCAGCGCGAAACACAGGCTGACGGACAACAAGGCCAACAGCAGCCATGCGCCGGTCAGCAGGCTTTGATTGAACAACACGGCCGAACCGACCAGAAACAGCATGGACAGCAGCAGCACCTGCCAATCGCGCATCGCCCGGCCTTCAAAAGCCTTCAGCATAATCATCAGCAGCAGGAAAGAAATGCCGCCCTCGCGGCCGATGACGGTACCCAACTGCTGCCACACGACCGCTCCTGCCGCCACCAGCAAAATCATCAAAAACCAGGTCGGAAGTTTGCCTGCCTGCAGATACAGCAGCACGAAGCGTAATACCAGCATACCGCCGAACACGGCAATGATGCCGGCAGGCAGCGTCGTCAGCAGCGGCAGTGATGCCCAAACCAATGCGAGCAAAACCGCCACAATCACTTTGCGCGGCGGTATCTGTTCCAAAAAGGCGGGATTCAATATTAGCATGGAAAAAACGTTTCCGTAGGTTTTGTGGCGTTTGAGGCCATCTGAAAGCGCGGCTCACACACAGTGAAAATAGATTGCGCCCGTATGGAAGGCCGTTTCAGACGGCCTCTTGTCTTTACATCAGGGCCAACGCGGCAAGGCACATTTCGCGCTGGCCGTTTTGCGGCGCGATGGTGCGGCGCGGCAGCTCCAATACATACGGTGTGCCAAACCGTTCGGCATCGAGCACGCGGCGGCACAGCAGCCCTGCCAGCCGTTCGTTATCCGTACCCGCCGGATAATCCCGGTAGGAAATGATACGGTCGTCGGCCACTGCCTGCAGTTCTTCAAAGCGTTTCGACATCATTTCGCCTGTTTTGGCATAAGTTTTCCATGCCACATGCTGCAACGACATGCCGTCCTGATGCACTTGAAGGTAGGCCAATTCGTCGCCGCCGGGTTTCAGACGGCGTTCGGCCGCCTGAACGTCCGCCTTCGGCCTCGCCTGCGGCGGCGTATGCGCTATCGGAGCGGGATACACCAGCGCGTCGCTCGGCCAGTGCCAGACGCATTGGGCGGCAATCAGGCCGAACGGCGCAACTGAAGCGGTACGCAGCGGCGGCACGCGCAACCGTCCGCGCAGGCGTGCGGGAACGCGCCAAACGAACTCTTTCTCCCCTGCCGCATCCACCGTCCAAGCCTGCCACAGGTTTTCAGACGGCCTGTCGCCGTTTAGAAAATCATCTTCGCTGCACAGCCACAATTGCCGCTGCCTGCGGTTGTTCACGGCGCGCAGGTGCAGTTCGGCCTCTTGTCCGGCAAACACTTCTTTAGGCATTTCAACGTCGATTTGCAAGGACAAAAGCTGGCGCAGGGTCAGCAGCACGCCAACGATAAGGAAGCCCAAAAGCCAAAAGGCGGCGGCATAGGCCAGATTGACTTGGTAATTGACGCCGACCAGCCACAGCAAAACCACGACGACAGCCATACCCGCACCCAAGCGCGTCGGACGGCAGCGGATGGCCGACAGGGCGGGCGAACGTCCGACGGACGGCGCGGGCAGGGATTTACTGAACGGCCACATGATTGAGGATGCCGTTAAGCAGCTGCGTACTGCTGCCGCCCTGTTGCAGCGGGCGCAGGCGGTGGTTGGTCACGGAAATCCAAACGGCCTTGATGTCGTCCGGCAGCACATGGCCGCGTCCGTGCATGAACGCCCATGCTTTGGCGGCATTGACGACGGCCAGTCCCGCACGCGGGCTGAGGCCAGTAACGAACAGGCCGGGCTGGCGGGTGGCCTGCACCAGCCGGAACACATAATCGGCAGCGGCTTGGGCAAACTTCGTCTGTGCCGCCTGCTGTTGCCAAGCCGTCAGGGTTTCGGCATTGCAGACCGGCTGTATTTTCGGCAGCACGCGGCGGCGGTCGCCGTGGAAATAGAGCATTTTTTCCGCTTCGGCAGCGGGATAACCCATACTCAAACGCATCATGAAACGGTCGAGCTGGGATTCGGGCAACGGGAAAGTGCCGAGCTGTTCGGTCGGGTTTTGCGTCGCCACAACGATGAAGGGCTTGGGCAGGCGGTAGGTCCGGCCGTCCACCGAAACCTGCTTTTCCTCCATGGCTTCAAGCAGGGCGGATTGCAGTTTGGGCGAGGCGCGGTTGATTTCGTCGGCCAGCAGGAAGGAGTGGAACACGGGGCCGGGATGGAATTCGAATTTGCCTTCGTTCGGGCGGTAGATGTTGATGCCCAAGAGGTCGGAAGGCAGCATGTCGTTGGTGAACTGCACGCGGCGGTAATCCAGGCCGAGCACCGCCGCCACACCGTGCGCCAGCGTGGTTTTGCCTACGCCCGGCACGTCTTCCAATAAAACATGGCCGTCGGCCAAAATGCAGGCCAGCAGTTGTTTGAGTACGTCTTCTTTGCCCAGGATTAGGGTATTGAGTTGTTGCAGGGCTGCCTGTATGTTTTGCGCCATAATCGTTATGCGTCTCAAATAAATCGTTGAAGCGGCGGATTGTAGCATGAGGCCGTCTGAAAAAGGTTTTCAGACGGCCTCCCGATATATCAACATGCACCGTCAAACGTGGTGCACGACGAGTTTCCGGCCTTTGTAGTCCAATACGTCCACGTCCATGTCGAACAGTTCGCGGATGTTGGCGGCGGTGAAGACTTCGTTGGGGTGGCCGGTCATGGCGACGCGGCCGCCCTTCATGGCGACGACGTGGTCGGCATAGGCGGCGGCCTGGTTGATGTCGTGCAGGACGACGACGGTGGTGCGGCTGTGTTCGTCGGTCAGGCGGCGCAAAAGCTGCATCAGGTTGCGGGCGTAATACATGTCTAAGTTGTTGAGCGGCTCGTCCAGTAAAACGTAATCGGTCTGCTGGCAGAACACCATGGCTATCATCGCCCGCTGCCGCTGTCCGCCCGACAGCTCGGTCAGGTAGCGTTCGGCAAACGTCTGAAGCTGGAAAGACGCCAATGCGTTTTCAACGATGGCTTTGTCGTTTTCAGACGGCCTGCCCTGATGGTAGGGATAACGGCCGAACATGAGCAGGTCGCGCACGCTGATGCGGCTGACGATGTTGTTTTCCTGTGTCAGGATGGAGAGTGTTTTGGCCAATTCGGCGGTCGGGGTGGCCGTTACGTCCAGTCCGCCGCAGGTGATTTTGCCGTGTTTGAGCGGCTGCAGCCGTGCCATGAACGACAAAAGGGTGGATTTGCCCGCGCCGTTGGGCCCAATCAACGCGGTGATGCCGCCTTGCGGGATGTCGAGGCTGACGTTGTCCAATATGGTTTGCCCGCCTATGCCGTGGCTGACGTTTTGGATGGATATCATTGTATTATTCTCTTGTTTTCATTTGATTGGAATGTGGTTTTCAGACGGCCTTACGAAGTAAAAGGCCGTCTGAAAAAACTACTTCGGCTTTCGCAGCACCAGCCATAAAAACACCAGCCCGCCGGCAAATTCGATGACCACGCTCAACACGGCCTTCATGCCCAAAAGGTGTTCAAACACGGTCTGCCCACCCACCAGCAGCACCGATGCGGTGAGAAAGGCCATCGGCAGGCGCAGGCTGTGGCGGATGCTGCCGCAAAAGCGGTCGGACAAGGCCACCACCAGCAGGCCGAAAAAGCTCACTGGCCCGACCAAGGCCGTGGCCGTGGCCGTCAAAACCGCAATCCAGAATAAAATCCACAACATATCGCGCCGGTAATTCAGGCCGAGATTCACCGCCTGATCACGCCCCAGCAGCAGCACGTCCAGCTTATACCGTTCGCGCCACAGGAAGAAGGCCGACACCAGCGCGATAACGGCCGACACCCCCAGCAGCTTGGCGTTCACTGTATTAAACGAAGCAAAAGTGCTCGACTGCGCCACGGCAAACTCTTCGGGGTCGAGCAGCCTTTGCAGCAACGAAGACAGGCTGCGGAACAAAATGCCGAACACCACGCCGATTAAAATCATCCGCGCCAAATCGCGCCCACCCTGCCGCATCAGCGTTTGGAACAGCAGCAGTGAGCCGCCGACCATCGCCGCCAGTTCGAAGGCGAACTTGCCCGTCTGCGGCAGAGACGAATAGCCGATGCCGCCCAACACCGCCACCAGCAGCGTCTGCAAAAACACATACAGCGAATCGAAACCCAGCACCGACGGCGTGAGAATCGGATTGTTGGTCAGCGTTTGGAACAGCAGGGTCGAAACGCCCACCGAATACGCCACCAGCAGCAGCGAGGCCAGCACCATCCCCCGCCTTGGCAAGACGAAATCCCAATGCCCGTTCGCACCCAGCGTCATAAACAGCACGCAGGATGCGGCCAGCAGGGCCAAAGCCGGCCACAGCGGGCGGTACAGGCCGGACAATGCGGCCGTTTTTTTATTCGACATTCGGCACCTCCCTTTTTCAGACGGCGTGCGCGGGTTTGCGCATCAGCAGGTACAAAAACAACACCGTCCCCACCACGCCGAACACAGTGGATACGGGAATCTCGAACGGCGCGCGTATCGTCCGGCCGACGATATCGCAGGCCAACACCAGCGAAGCCCCCATCAGCGCAACCGCCGGCAGGCTCGCACGCAGCTTGTCGCCCATCAAACGGCTGACGATATTGGGCACGACCAGCCCGATAAACGGAATGCCGCCCACCGTAACCACCACCAGCGAAGTAATCAGCGACACAATCATCAGCCCCGACCACAAAACCGCCGTGCGGTTCAGGCCGAGGTTGACGCTGACCGAATCGCCCAGCCCCGCAATCGTCAATTGGTCTGCAATCAGATAAGCGCATGCCGCCGCCGCGCCGCCTATCCACAGCAGCTCGTAACGCCCCTGCATCATATTGGAGAAATCACCCGACAACAGCGCGCCCAAAGCCTGCATCATCTCCTGCTCATAAGCGATAAACAGCGTAACCGACTCAATCACCCCGCCGAAAATCACCCCCACTAGCGGCACCATCAACTGCGCCGTCGGCGGCAGGCGCGAAATCAACGCCATAAACAGCAGCATCCCCGCCATCGCCGCCGCCGCGCCGACCGACATCCTCAACAGCGGCGCAACGGACGGCGCAAACAGCATCATCAGCAGCAAGGCCAAAGCCGCACTCTGGCTCGCCCCCACCATCGAAGGCTCGACAAAGCGGTTTTTCATCAGAATCTGCATAATCATGCCCGCCACCGCCAGAGACGCACCGCTCAACACCACCGCAAACGTGCGCGGCAGGCGGCTGATCAGCATCAACTGCATACTGTCGGCCGAAGAAAAAATCCGCGACCAATGGAATTCCGCCACCCCGACCGACAAACTCAATGCAAACAGCGGCAGCAATATCAACAGATTGGCCAGATTGAACACCAACGCCTGTCGTTTCATCATTATTTCCTTAAATGGTTGAAGCCCCGCCGTTGAGGGCGGCACACCGGTTTGGCTTTATACGCAGCCCCGCGTGTCGGAATATCGCATCACATTGCCACACAACATCCGCGCACAGCCCGCACAAACTTTCAGACGGCCTCATGGCGGCATCCCGCGCATCAAGGCCGTCTGAAAAAATTGAACGCCTATTTCGCCTGAGAAAAAGCATCCTTCAAAAAATTACCCGCATTCAGCAGCTCCTGCGCACCGCCTGCGGCCAAATAAGTTTCCGGCGGCAGATACACCACCTGCCCTTTTTTCCAGGCCGTACTCTGCGCCACCAGCGGATTATTCAACACTTCGCGCGCCGCCTGCCCTTCTTCGCCTATCGCCGCACTGCGGTCGAGGACGAACAGCCAGTCGGGATTTTTCTCTTTGATATATTCAAAAGAAACCGGCTGTCCGTGCGAACCTTCCTTAATCGCCTCGTCCGCCGCAGGCACGCCGATATCGCGGTGTATCCAACCGCCCAAACGCGAATCGGGGCCGAAAGCCGACAACTTGCCCGCGTTCACCAAAATCACCAGCCCTTTTCCCTTACCCTGCGCGGCGGCCTTCGCATCGGCAAACGTCTTATCGATTTCCGCCTTCAAAGCATCCGCTTCGGCCTGCTTGCCGAAAATCCTGCCGTAAGCATCAATGCGCGCCTTCGCGCTCTCCTTCATATTGTCCGTTTGCGCCGTCATATCGATGGTCGGCGCAAGCTTGGCCAATTCGTCGGACACCTTATCTTTAGCCATACGGCTGCCGATAACGATCAACTGCGGGTTATAGGCATTCAAGGCTTCGTAGTTCGGTTCGAACAGCGTGCCCGCCTTCACCGCGTCTTTCAGCGGCGCATCCAAATAGGCCAAATTCTGCGAATCCACCGACGCGCCGATTTTCACGCCCAATTTGCTCAGCGTATCGACCGCGCCCAAATCATAAACCGCCACACGTTCGGGATTTTGCGGCACAACGGCTTCACCGTGCGCGGTTTGGACTTTAACCGAGCCGGCCGGCACTTCGGATGCGGCGGAACCGGCCTGCACCGAAGCGGAGCCGTCCTGACCGCCGCAGGCGGCCAAAGCAAATGCGCAAGATAAAGCCATGAAAACGGAACGGAATTTCATCAAACATCACTCCAAAAAAAGATAAAAAAATATCTGCCTGTCAAAAGGCCGTCTGAAAACCTATCGGCACTTCTCAGACGGCTTGTTTAAAAAATAATTATTCTCTTTCATTTTCTCATAAAACTACCGTTTTTAACAAACAGTAATATCGATTTTACTTCCACCGGCTTCAAATTTATTTTTATTTCTGTATTGACAGAAATTATAGACTAAAAATACAATGCAGCCATTCCAAACATCCAGGCCGTCTGAAAACGGCTTGAATAGGAAATGCTGCAATATAAATACTGAAACAGCATTGAATAAAAGTTGAATAAAACTGCCGTATCCGTTGTTGCGGCAAACCGCCGTCCGGCAAAAATTTTTTGGCTTACGATTTCTGTATAGACAGAAATTTAGAAATTTTAAAAATGAAACAGCAACGTAGAATACCCGCCTATCTGCCCTACTCCCTCGGCATCCTGTGGCTGTGGAGCGGACTGCAACCGGTTTTGACCGCGCCGCAGGAATCGCTTTCCCTCTTGGCCGAAGTCGGTTTTCAGACGGCCTTCCAATGGCCGCTGCTGCTGGCTTCATCGCTGCTCGACATCGTCTTCGGCCTGCTGTGTTTCAGCCGCGCGCGCCGCCTGCCCGTACTTTGGGCGGTACAAGCGGCAACGGTGGCGGCATACAGCCTGATTATCGCGTTCGCCCTGCCGCAAATGTGGCTGCACCCATTCGCGCCGTTGGTCAAAAACCTGCCGATTTTGGCACTGCTGGCCTTCCTGTGGCATGAAGGCCGTCTGAAAAAGTGAAACCGCGTTTATTCGAGGAACGACATCATGAACACCTATCTGATTGTAAAAACCCTGCACATCCTTTCGGCCACGCTGATGGTCGGCACCGGCTTCGGCACGGCGTTCTACCTCTTCTGGGCCAACCGCAGCGGCTCCGTGCCGGCGCAGGCGGTGGTGTCGAAATGGGTCATCAAGGCCGACTGGTGGTTCACCACGCCCGCCGTGATTTTCCAACCGCTGTCGGGCTGGTGGATGATGTCGCAGGCCAACTTATCCTTCGACACAAAATGGATAGCCTGGACCATCGGCCTGTATATCTTGAGCGGCATCTGCTGGCTGCCCGTGGTCTGGCTGCAAATCCGTCTGGCGAAAATGGCGCAGGCCGCACACGAAGCGGGAGAAAACAGCCTGCCGCAAAAATACTGGCGTTATGCGCGGATTTGGGAACTGCTGGGCTATCCCGCCTTCTGCGCCACAGTCGTCATCTACTTCCTGATGGTGCTCAAACCCGCCTGAGGCCGTCTGAAACCCGCCTGTAAACCCGAACCGCCCTATAGAGTAACGCCATGGAAAAGCACACAATTTTCTACGATGCCGAATGCCCGATCTGCATCCGTGAAATCGCCCTGATTTTGGAAGACAACCGCGCGGAATATTTCAAAGCCGTCGCCATTCAGGGCAACGAAGAAATATTGAAACAATACGGCATTACCGCCGAAGATGCGCTAACCTACCTGCACATATTGCGCAACGACGGCATCATGCTGGGCAAAATGCCGGCCGTCCGGCTGATGTACCGTGGATTTAAAGGCTTTGCCCTCGTCAAACTAGCCAACCTGCCGCTGCTCGACCGCCTCGCCGATCTGATTTACCCTTGGTTCGCCCGCAACCGCTACCGCTTCCCGGCGTGGCTCCTGCCCCGTCCGCAATGCGAAAACGGCGTATGCCGCATCAAACCTTTAGAAAGGAACCTGAAATGAAAAAACTGTTACTCCCTCTGCTGCTGTTGCCTTGCGCCGCCTTTGCCGCCGACGACGGCGGACTGTCCCAATGCCCCCGCGTCTTCCGCGACAACATGGAAATCGCCGTCTTCACCATGCCTTGCCCGCCCGACAGCCAAGATGCCGCCCTGCCGCCGGAAAAAATGACCGCGCACCTGCGCCGGGTTCAAGAATGCGAAAACCGCATGGCCGGCGGCGATGCCGCACAAGCCGCCCGAATCGAAAAAGAACTGCTCGAGTTCGTCGGTTCCCGTGCCAAAACCGTGCGCGCCCTCGAAGGCAAACCGCAGGAAATGGCCGCCTACTGCCGGAAACAAAACGAAACCGCCCGCCGCCTGCTGCTGACTTACTGACCCGCCGGAACAACGAAAGGAAACACCATGGAAAACCTGATGATTGTTATCATGACGGCCGCCGTCTCCCTCCTCACCAGCCTGACCTGCTGGCTGATTGTCGGCCCGCAGCTCAAGCACGTCCTGGCCTCCCTCTGCAACGACGAACGCGAAAACGTCAAAGAAATAAGCGGCCTGTTTTGGCAGCGGCTCTACGCCGGGCTGACGGTTTTCATCCCGCTCCTGTGCGTCCTGGCGTTCGCTCCGAATTTCGAACTCAGCGCGGCCGCCAACCTGCTTATCGCCATGCGCTGCGCCATCTTGGGCGGCGTCATCCTGCTTTTGGTGCTGGCCTACCAAATCCGGCAGCAAATCCGCCTGTTGCAGAAAAAAGAACCCTCAATACCCGCAGGATACCGCATCAGCGAACTGGAACAGCAAAAATGAATCCGACCGGAAAACCCCAAATCGAATGGCGCGACCTGCTGCACTTAAACCGCCGCCAGATTGCCCTCAACGTTTTGCTCTCCCTGCCGTTCTTGGCCGCATCCTGGCTGTTTGCGGCATACGGGCAATACCTTGCCGCACTCGTCATGTCATTTTTCTTCTTCACCTGCGCCCTGCGGCAGGCGCACGACTGCTACCACCACAGCATAGGCCTGAACCGTCCGGGCGTACGCATCATGCTGCACCTGCTGAGCATCGCCATGCTGTGCAGCACCCACGCCATCCGCCACACCCACCTGCAACACCACCGCGACCCGCTGGGCGAAGGAGACGTGGAAGGCAACTGGGCACGCCTGCCCGCCTGGAAAGCCATCCTGTTCGGCGG
Organism: Neisseria sp. P0008.S010; assembly: GCF_051962715.1. Taxonomy (NCBI): domain Bacteria; kingdom Pseudomonadati; phylum Pseudomonadota; class Betaproteobacteria; order Neisseriales; family Neisseriaceae; genus Neisseria; species Neisseria sp. P0008.S010. The sequence goes on along the minus strand of NZ_JBQCVA010000060.1, from coordinate 1,615 downwards.
CCTGTTTTCCGTGCGTATCCAATGGCAGGGGCTGATGCACGGCAGCCGCACCACCCGAAGCCGCAGCCGCCTCGACATGCTCCTGATTGCCGCCTTTACCGCCGCCGCCCTCATCACGCGGCACCCCGTACTGCTTTACCACACCGCCGCCATGATAGCGGCTAACGCATTGGTCGGCTTCTTCGCCGTCTGGTCGGTGCATCACGACTGCGACACGCACGGCGTATACGCCCGCACCGAACGGCAGGCCTGGGCAAACTTCGCCACCGTTTACCTGCTCTACCACATGGAACACCACCTGTTTGCCGCCGTCCCCTCCAACCACCTGCCCGAACTCGCGCGCCGCCTCGATGCCGCCGCGCCGGAATGGAGCGCGCACCGCGTCCTGCCGCAGCCGAAAGAACAACCCTGCCCGCTCAAACGCCTGCTGCACACCTAAAACCTTTTCAGACGGCCTCCCCGTCCGACACGGAGGCCGTCTGAAAACAGGAAAACAAAGCCGGACGGCGGTTTCACAACCGAAACGGACAACGCGGACAACCGCCCGTTTCCAAACCGACAAGCCAACGGAATATCGAATGCCCAAACACACGCCAGCCGCACATTCAAACTTTCAGACGGCCTCAAGCATCCCCCGCCCGACGACAAAGAAAACAAGGAAAACACCATGAACATCCTGCTGCTCGGCGGCAGCGGCTTTATCGGCAGCCGCCTCGCCCGCCGCCTGCGCGAAGCCGGACACCAAGTCTGCACCCCGTCGCGCCGCGAACTCGACCTGCTGAACCCCGAAACATCCGCCGCCATGCCGCTGCTGGAAGGCTGCGATGCCGTCGCCAACTGCGTCGGCATCATGAGCCGCCGCCGCGACCTGCTCGAAACCGTCCACCACCGTACCCCTGCCAAACTGGCGGCATGGGCGCGGGAAGCGGGCGTTTCCCGCTGGCTGCAACTCTCCGCCCTCGGCACAGACCCCGCACATCCTGTCGCCTTCATCGGCAGCAAAGGGCGCGGCGACCAAGCCGTCTGCGAAAACGGCCCGCACACCGTCTTGGCACGCCCTTCCGTGGTATACGGGCGCGGCGGCGGCAGCTGTGAAGTCTTCCTCAAACTGGCGCGCCTGCCCATCCTGCCCCTGCCGGACGGCGGCCGTTTCGACCTCCAACCCGTGCATGCCGAAGACGTGGCCGACGGCCTCGCCCGCCTCCTAAACGCCCCGCCGACACACGGCAGCGTCATCCACATGACAGGCCGTCTGAAACTGACGCTGGCCGACTACCTCAACCTATTGCGCCAAACCGTGCACCGCAAACCGCCGTTTCAAACCGCCTCCATCCCGCTCCCCCTCTTGCGCCCGATGCTGCCGCTGGCCAATCTGTTGAGCGACGGCTTCCTCAGCCCCGACAGCATCACCCTGCTGCAACAAGGCTCCTGCGCCGACACCGCCGCCTTCGCCGCCCTGCTGGAACGCGAACCGTTGGGCGCGGACGAGTTTTACCGCCTCGATTAACCCGCACCGACCATCCTTGGCCCAAAGAGGCCGGCGGATTTGCATTTGAAGTGCAACTTTCCATAACAGAAAAAGGCCGGTATGCGGCAGCATACGGCCTTTCCTGCA
>NZ_JBQCVA010000059.1:0-13095 GCF_051962715.1 Neisseria sp. P0008.S010 | reverse complement strand
CGGTTCGGGTTAAGGGTAAATCTGATTGCAGGACTGATTAATGCGATGGGATGAATATTTTCGCAAGAGGTCTAATGGTTTGAACGACAAAGAACGCGTGCGTGCGTACCGCACACACCCTACACCTCGGTTTTAAATTTGTGCCGCTACAGGTAGGGTGTGTGGCGTAACCACGCACGCGGTGGGTGGGAACGCAAGCTGCAGCTTGCTGAAATTTTTATATTTTGCGAAGGGAGAATATTGATTTATGTTTTCAATATTAGGTGCAGTATTATTTGGAATAATAGCCATTATGACAGTGCTTGTTGCTTGCGGTTTGCCTTTGGGCGAATTTACAATGGGTGGACAACATAAAATCTTACCTGAGAAACTTAGGGTTGTGGCAGTCATTTCGGTGGCCATCCAAATTTTTGCAATGATAATTATTTTGCAAGCCGGAGGTTTTATTTCTTTATGGTGGTCTTTTAAAGTTACTAAATATATTTGTTTCTTCTTTGCCGCTTATCTATCTTTGAATACTATTATGAATATGCTTTCAAAAAGCAGAAAAGAGAAATATGTGATGACTCCGATTTCACTTATAGCCGGAATATGTTTTTGGATAACGGCCTTTCAGATGTAGTATGGAAAATGAGGATAATATACAGTGCGTCAAATTGGAATTTGGAAATAATATTTCTATACATGATTGTTAATGAGATTATTGTGATATAACGAATACATGAGGCATAAAGACGATGAAAAATAACAGTTTGTCTAATTGAATAGAACAATTTTTGAAACAGTAAATCACAAAGGTTTACTGTTTTTTCTTGCTCATTTTTCAAAAATAAAAGTGTCAATAAATTAAAAAAGGCACTTGATGAAACGCTTCCTGAGGCGGTGAACCATACCTATGGACTTTTGTTGTTTGGGAGATCTGTGCAGATTTTTTTATGTACAGGTTTCGGTTAATTCAAACACCGAGTACGTGCCGCATACACTACACGTTGATTTTAAGGTTTGTGCCGCTCGCAGGTAGATATATGGCGAGCCACGCACGCGGTTGGCAAAGATGCAAGCAAGCTACAGCTTGCTGCACTTTGGAGGTTTCAAAGTGCAGGCTGCTTTTCTTTTGGGAATGTATGGTCGGCATTTATGCCTACGCAGGTGCAGGCTGCCTCACGCAAAGAACGCGTGCATACCGCACACACCGTACACGTTGGTTTTAGAGTTTGTGCCGTCCGCAGGTAGGGTGTGTGGCGCAGCCACGCACGCGGTTGGTAGGGGTGCAGGCTACGGCTTGCTAATAAAGAAAGGTTGGCAATATGGGTTTTGATGCCAGCCCGTAGGTCGGATTCTCGAATCCGACATTTTCCCGCAAGGGAAAACCCGCGCCGTTTCGGCAAAGATTGTCGGATACGAGTATCCGACCTACGCGCTGCTGGGTTTTTCAGGTAGCCTTTGAGGCCGTCTGAAAATGTTTAAACCGTGTACGCGGCGGGGCGGCACACGCTACGGCTGCGGGCTTGCCGCCAAATCGAACACGCGCTGCTGGTGTTCGGCGGCGTAGGCGAAGTCGGGGACGGTGTGTGTGCCGTGGTGCAGGTCGTGCCAGACGGCGCGGTAGGTTTCGACCAGGCATTCGGCGGGGGTGCTGTGGGGCGGCAGGGTTTGGCTTTGGCCTTCGTGGATGATTTCGATGGTGAGCGGTTCGTATTGGATGTGGCCGCTGTTGGCGGTGATGACGAGGCTGAGGTGTTCGCATTCGATTTGCATGGCCAGCCCGCTGCCGCCGCCGAGGTAAACCACGTCTGTGAGCGCGCCGTTGGTGTGGCGGGCTTGGTAGAGGACGTGGTCGGTGGCGGTGCGGCGGAGGGTTTGGCCGTTGTCTTTGCGGCGCACTTGGGGGTGAAGGCAGGCGGTGAGGGCGCGTTCTAGGGGCGGGCGGCCGGTCAGCAGGTTGAGGGCGGCGAGCATGTGGGCGAACGGGATGGTGAGGGTGTTGACGCCGTTTTCCTGTTGCTGGGCATAGAGATAGCGCGGGTCGATGAGGGCACCGCCTGCGGGGTTGCTGCCGCGCACGGTGCAGCTGAGCAGGCGGCCGGTGGCGGGGTCATCGAGCAGGGCTTTGATTTTGCGCACGTAGGGGGAGGTGGGGGCTTGCAGGCCGATGAAGGTGCGGCAGCCGTATTTTTCGGCGGTTTGTTGCAGGGCGCGGGACTGTTCGGGCGTGGTGCCGAGCGGCCATTCGCAGTAGATGGCTTTGCCGTAGGGGGCGATTTGTTCGATAAGGGCTTGATGTTGGGGGAGGCTGACGGCGACGACGATGAGGCCGATGTCGTCGCGGGCGGCGAGTTCGGCGGGGGTGTCGCTGTAAAACGGCACGCGGTATTTTTCGGCGGCGAGTTTGGCAGAAGCGGGGCTGCCGGCGGTGAGCCCTTTGATGGCGAACAGCTCGGGCAGGCGGGAGAGTGAGGGGTAGTGCGCCATCGACGCCCAGCCGCCGCCTGCGCTGAGGCCGATGATGCCGACGTTGACGGGTTGGGGGGCGGATGCGGAGGGGGCGGTCATGTTAGTTTCCTTTGGGCGGGGATGGGGGTTGGCTTCGCAGAAACTCGGCAACTTGTTTTCAGGTAGCCTTTGAGGCCGTCTGAAAAGGCTACCTGAAAGCGTAGCTTCAACGCAGTTAAAATTAGGGGCTGACGTAGATTAGCCCTAAATTCCACACCAATCCCGCAGGATTTTAAGCTGTTGGGACGGTGTGCCGAAGTTAAATCGAAATTCGCATTCTTTCAAGAACAGTGGGAAAGATTTGCGGTCAGTCCCGTTGTATTTGCGCAAGACGCGTTTCGCCTGATTCCAAAAATTTCCAATGCCGTTGATGTGGTTCTGACGGTCGGCAAACGCTTTGGAATGGTTGATGCGGTAATGGATAAAACCGCTTACGTCCGGCTTGTCATAGCTGCTCAGGCTGTCCGTGTAAACAATGCTGTCCGGCATGATTTTCTTTTTGATGATAGGGAGTAACGTTTCAGACTTGGCATTATCCGCCACAACGGTATAGACCCGTCCGTTGCGTTTCAGAATGCCGAAGACAACCACTTTTCCTGCCGCACCGCGACCGCGTCTGCCTTTACGCCGTCCGCCGAAATAGCTTTCGTCTAACTCGACGGGGCCCTCGAAAACCTCATCGGCAGCCAAGGCTAGATAATGGCTGATGACCATACGGATTTTGCGGTAGAACAGGATGGCGGAGTTGGGCTGAATGTCTAAAATATCGGCAGCGGAACGGGCGGTAACTTGGAGTACAAAAAATTCAAGCAGTTTATTTTGAACTCTCTTGCTTAATTTACAATTGGTTATCTTCATTTTCGTAGCCTAGCATAACTACTAATCTACGTCAGCCCCAAAAAGTTTATTTTCCATTTAATCCTCCAAAAAATCCATAAAAATTAATCACTCTGCCCCAAACAACAACCCTTCCTTAATCCCCCGAATCCTATCCCTCAACACAGCCGCCTCTTCAAACTGCAAATCCCGAGCCGCCTGCTGCATGGCTTTTTCCAGTTTGGCGATTTCTTTAATCGCGTCTTCTTCGTTGTGAATCTCGCCGACTTTAACCTTGTTTTTACCTTTCAGACGACCTTTGCCGCTGTCTTCTTCGTGGTACACGCCGTCGATGATGTCTTTGACTTGTTTTTTAATCTGCTGTGGCACGATGCCGTGTTCTTCGTTGAATTTAATTTGTTTTTCGCGGCGGCGTTCGGTTTCGTCGATGGCGGCTTTCATGGAGTCGGTGATTTTGTCGGCGTACAGAATCGCGACGCCGTTCACGTTGCGCGCGGCGCGGCCTATGGTTTGAATCAGGCTGCGGTGGGAGCGTAGGAAGCCTTCTTTATCGGCGTCGAGGATGGCGACGAGGGAGACTTCGGGGATGTCCAAGCCTTCGCGCAAGAGGTTGATACCGACGAGTACATCGAACAATCCGAGCCGTAAATCTCTAATGATTTCAACGCGCTCTACGGTGTCGATGTCGCTGTGCAGGTAGCGCACTTTGATGCCGAGTTCGCTGTAATAGTCGGTGAGTTGTTCCGCCATGCGTTTGGTGAGGGTGGTAACGAGCACGCGTTCGCCTTTTTGGATGCGGTCGTTGATTTCGCTCATTAAGTCATCGACTTGGGTGGCAACTGGGCGGATGATGATTTGGGGGTCGACCAGCCCTGTGGGGCGGACGACTTGTTCGACCACTTGTCCGGCGTGTTCTTCTTCGTATTTGGCGGGAGTGGCGGACACGAAGACGGTTTGCGGCATGACTTTTTCAAATTCGTGGAATTTAAGCGGGCGGTTGTCGCGGGCGGAAGGCAGGCGGAAGCCGTAGTCGACCAGGTTTTGCTTGCGCGATGCGTCGCCTTTGTACATGCCGCCAATTTGGGTAACGGTAACGTGGCTTTCGTCGATGAACATGATGGCGTTGTCGGGCAGGTAGTCCATCAGCGTAGGCGGCGGTTCGCCTTCTTTTTTACCGGAGAAATGGCGGGAGTAGTTTTCGATGCCTTTGCAGAAGCCCATTTCGTAGAGCATTTCGAGGTCGAAGCGGGTGCGCTGTTCGATGCGTTGCTGTTCGACAGGGCGTTGTTCGCGGGCGAAAAATTCGATGCGTTCGCGCAATTCTTCTTTGATGGACTCGCAGGCGCGCAAGACGGTGTCGCGCGGGGTAACGTAGTGGCTGGATGGGAAAACGGTGTAGCGGCCGACGCGCTGGATAAGGCTGCCTGAAAGCGGGTCGAACATATCGAGGCGGTCGATTTCGTCGTCAAACAGGCTGATGCGCAAGGCGTTTTCGGAGCTTTCGGCGGGGTATACGTCAATCACGTCGCCGCGCACGCGGAAGCTGCCGCGTTTGAAGTCCAAATCGCCGCGTTCGTATTGCATGGAAACGAGCGTGGCGATGATGTCGCGCTGCTCGATGGTGTCGCTTTCTTTGACGGACAACACCATTTGTTGATACTCGGTCGGGTCGCCGATACCGTAAATGGCGGACACGGTGGCGACGATAATCACGTCGTCGCGCGTCATCAGGTTTTTGGTGGCGGAAAGGCGCATTTGCTCGATGTGTTCGTTGATCGCGCTGTCCTTTTCGATGAACAAGTCGCGGCTGGGCACATAGGCTTCGGGTTGGTAATAGTCGTAGTAGGAGACGAAATATTCCACCGCGTTTTCAGGGAAAAACTCGCGCATTTCGGCGTAGAGCTGGGCGGCAAGGGTTTTGTTGTGCGCCATGATGATAGCAGGGCGGCCGCTTTGGGCGATGATGTTTGCCATGGTGTAGGTTTTGCCCGAACCGGTTACGCCGAGCAGGGTTTGATAGGCAAGGCCGTCTGAAAGCCCTTCGAGCAGGCCGGCAATGGCGGTGGGCTGGTCGCCGGCGGGTGGGAAGGGTTGGTGGAGTTTGAAGGGGGAATTTGGGTATTGGATGACTTCCATATTGCCGCCTGTTTTCGGTTCGGGGAAAAGGGAAATTATAGCAAGCGGCTCGCGTATTGGCGTTTTGTCTTTATGGGGCGGAACGAAAAATCCGCCGGGTTTCGGCGGATTTGGTCAGTTGATGGGATGAGGCCGTCTGAAAACGTTGCGCGGCAGGTTTTCAGACGGCCTTAAGGTTAGGATTTGATGGCCTTATTCAGCATTGTTTCGCCATATTTGTTGTAAACGAGACCTTTATTTTTTAGATAATGCCGTTTAGGAATTTGTTTGTTTTTAAATATTGATAGGCAATCAACCAATTTTATAAATCAGTTAAATTGCGCTGTACTAATTTTTCCAGTGGGATTTCTAATGCATCTGCAACGCGTCCCATTACATCAATGGAGACGGCACGACTGCCACTCTCTATCTCACAAATATAAGTCTTACTGACATCGGCACGAAACGATAATTCTTCTTGTGAGATTTCTTTCAGACGACGCATTTGTCTCATATTTTGAGCGAAGATGAGGCGGCAAGGATGGGGAGCGGTGTTTTTTTTCATGCCGCCAAGTATTTATTAAGCTAAATCATATCAACAATAAACTATAATTTATTTATTTTTAACTATAGTTGAACTTCTGGAAAAGTTTGATTACAATGCCCCTTCCTTATTTAAGGAAGATAATTCAACTCATTCGGAGGATTTATTATGTCTGAAAATTCAAAAACAGCAGCTGGTGTTGCCGGGGCTGGGGCTGTCGGCGCGATTGGTTATGCGGCGGCAGGTGCAAGTGCGGCAACGGTAACATCAACCTTGGCAACAGTCGGCTCGGTGGTGGGCGGCGGTATGGCTGCAGGTATTGCAGTGGCTGCGGCAGCACCACTTGCTGTAGCAGGTGCAGTATATGCTTTATTCGAATTCTTTGGTGATTAAGGGGATGGGAATGGGATTCTTTGACAGTTTTTTGGGTAATAAACAAGATCAACCAGTCAATGGCGCAATAGGTTATGGCAAAAATAAAGCGGATGGTAGCCATGATCACCGTACCAATCGCGGCAATGACAGAACGCCCGCACAGAAAGCAGGTGATGAATCGCGCCGAAAATCATCAGATGACGATTAACAAACCTGATTAAGATAGAGCAGCCTGAAATTGAATTTTCAGGCTGTTTTTTTGAAGAGAAAATTAAATTGCCGTTCCATTAAAAAGGAAAAGCCGTCTGAAAACGTTGCGCGGCAGGTTTTCAGACGGCCTTAAGGTTAGGATTTGATGGCTTTGTCGGCAATATCTTTGCGGTATTGCATGCCTTCGAAATGGATTTTTGCCACGGCCTCATATGCTTTGGCTTTGGCCTCTTTCACGTCGTCGCCCAAACCGACCACGCACAACACGCGTCCGCCGTTGGTTACCGTATGGCCGTCTGAAACCGCCGTTCCGGCGTGGAAAACCTTGCCGATTTTATTGGCGGCTTCCATGCCTTCGACGGCATCGCCTTTGCGCGGGCTGTCGGGATAGCCGGCCGCCGCCAGCACCACGCCGACGGCGGTTTGCGGGTTCCATTCCGCTTGCACCTTATCCAAACGGCGGTCTAAAGCGGCTTGCACCAAATCGGCCAAATCGCTGTCCAAACGGCTCATGATGGGCTGGGTTTCGGGGTCGCCGAAACGGCAATTGAATTCAATGGTGCGGGGCGCGCCATTTTCGTCAATCATCAAACCCGCATACAGGAAGCCGGTAAATTCGCAGCCGTCCGCCGCCATGCCGCGCACCGTGGGCAGGATGATTTCGTCCATGGTGCGGCGGTAGACTTCGGGGGTAACGACGGGGGCGGGGCTGTACGCGCCCATGCCACCGGTGTTCGGGCCTTGGTCGTTGTCGAGCAGGCGTTTGTGGTCTTGGCTGGTGGCCATCGGCAGGACGTGTTCGCCGTCCACCATCACGATAAAGCTGGCTTCCTCGCCCTGCAAAAAGTCTTCGATGACCACCCGCGCACCGGCGTTGCCCATCTTGTTGCCCAACAGCATATCGTCGATGGTGGCGTGCGCTTCTGCCAAAGTCATGGCGACAATCACGCCTTTGCCTGCCGCCAGGCCGTCGGCCTTGATGACGATGGGCGCGCCTTTTGCGTCCACATAATCATGCGCCTGCTGCGCGTTGTCGAACGTTTGGTAGCCCGCGGTGGGAATGCCGTGCCGTTTCATAAATGCTTTGGCAAAATCTTTCGAACTTTCCAACTGTGCGGCGGCACGGGTCGGGCCGAAAACAGGTAGTCCGGCAGCGCGGAAATCGTCCACGATGCCTGCCGCCAGCGGGGCTTCGGGGCCGATAATGGTGAAGGCGACGTTTTCTTTCCGGCAAAAGTCGATCAGGTCGGCATGCGCCGTCAGCGGCAGGTTTTGCAGCTTGGGTTCGGGCGCGGTGCCTGCATTGCCGGGGGCGACGAAGACAGTGGCGACTTTGGGCGACTGTGCCAGTTTCCAGGCCAGTGCGTGTTCACGACCGCCGCTGCCGATAACGAGCAGTTTCATGAGGATTCCTTAAATTGATTCGGGTTTGTCGGAAAGGGACGCCGGATGTACCGGAGCCTGTCGGTATGGAGGCCGTCTGAAAAAGTGTCGTTGGGTTTTCAGACGGCCTCGGATTCATTTGCCTCAAAATCAAACCTTATGGTTTGTTTGGGTGTTAGAACGGGATGTCGTCGTCGATGTCGTCCACGGGCTGGGCGGGTGCAGCCGGAGCCTGGCGGCGCGGCGCGGCGGGCGGCTCGCTGTTGTAGGCGGGTTGCTGTTGTGCCTGGTACGGCTGTTGCTGGTATTGTTGTTGCGGTGCAGGCTGGTAGCCTTCGTCGTAAGGCGTGCTGCTGCCGCTGCTTTGCCGTCCGCCGAGCATTTTCATTTCGCTGCCGATGATGTCGTAGGCTGTGCGCTCAATGCCGTCTTTGCCGGTGTATTTGCGGCTTTGGATGCGGCCTTCGATGTAAACCTGGCTGCCTTTTTTCAGGTATTGTCCCGCCACTTCGGCCAAGCGGCGGTAGAGGGTGATGTTGTGCCATTCGGTACGTTCCTGACGCTGTCCGGTTTGGCGGTCGTTCCATGTTTCGCTGGTGGCGATGGAAAAGTTGCAGACGGCCTCGCCGTTGGGCATGTAGCGCACTTCGGGGTCGCGGCCGAGGTTGCCGATAAGGATGACTTTGTTTAGGGACATTTTTTATACTCCTGAGATGATGTTTTTGGCTGCGGCTTCGTCGAAACCTTTTTGCAGGGCTTTGATGTAGACGGTTTCGCCGTCGCTGCTGAAGCTGATGTGCTCCACGCCGGCTACCTTGCCGAGTGCGAAGTGTAGGGCTTCCTGCCTTCCGTGCCAAGATGTGCCGATTTTAAAGGCAATGTTTTTAACCGGTTTCGGCGCGGGGCTGAGGATGGCGCTGACCAGCCAGGCGGCGGTCAATACGAGTGTAAACGCGAGGACGGCATACATGCCGTAGTTTTGGTAGAGCATTCCGCCTATCAGTCCGCCGCAGAGCAGGCCTACCGATTGCAGGGTGTTGTACACGCCCATGGCCGTGCCTTTCAAATCGGCGGGGGCGATTTTGGAAACCATGGAAGGCTGGCTGGCTTCCAAGATGTTGAAACCGATAAAGTACACAATCAGGCAGGCGGCAATCAGCCACAGGGAGTGCAATGACAGCATTAGGCCCGCAAGGGCGGCGAGGATCAGCACGATGCCGGAGATGAAAACCTGTTTGAGGCGGTTGCGCGTTTCGCCGACGATAATTGCGGGAACCATCAGTATCAGGCCGAGCAGTGTGGCGGGGAAATAAATTTTCCAATGTACGGTTTTGTCCAAGCCCAAATCGACCATGATGAAGGGCAGGGTGGTAAACAGAGCCATCATGCCGCAATGCAGGGCGAAGATGCCGAAATTGAGGCTCATCAGGCGGCGGTCGGCAAACACTTCGCCGAAACGGGACGGCTGCGCCTGCGCGTCTTCGTGCAGTTTGGATACGGCGGGGTCGGGTGTCCAAAACGCCACCACGGCCATGCTGGACAAGGTCAGCAGGCCCGTCAGGATAAACAGGCCTTTCACGCCGATGACGCTGGTAAGCATCGGCGACAGAATCAGGCTGGCGGAGAAGGTGATGCCTATGCTCAAGCCTATCATCGCCATCGAACGGGTGCGGACTTCCTCACGCGTCAGGTCGGCCAGCAACGCGGTTACCGCCGCGCTTACCGCCCCCGCGCCCTGCAATGCGCGGCCGATAACGAGCATTTCCAGCGAATCGGCCGAAGCGGCGAGAAAACTGCCGGCGGCAAACAGCAGCAGGCCGAAATAAATGGTTTTCTTCCGGCCGAAACGGTCGGAAGCGATGCCCAGCGGAAGCTGCATCAGAGCCTGCGTCAGGCCGTACATGCCCACGGCCAGGCCGACTAGGGTTTTATTGTTGTCCGCGCCGGGCAGGCCGTCGGCATACAATGCCAGCACGGGCAGCACCAGAAACATCCCCAGCATCCGCAATGCGTACACACCCGACAACGAAGTGCTGGCACGCCATTCTTCGGGAGTCATTTGGGTTTGGTTTGATCGAGCCATCTTTACCATCCGAAAGGCCGTCTGAAAAACATAAACCGCACAGCGGCTGCATTTTTGCAGGGGAGGCCGTCTGAAAACTGTATAAAGCGGCGGATTATATACCAATCGCGGCAGGAAACCACCGACAGATGCCGCGCGGGCAGGCGGCCGAATCTGCTACAATCCCCGCTTTACCGAACAGCCGTGCGGCTGAAGCGTTTTTCAGACGGCCAAAATATATAGGGAGGCCGTCTGAAAAAAGGTACACCGCGCGGCACAGCAAGAAGGATTACACAATGAGCAAGAAACGCGTCCTCACAGGCGTAACCACCACCGGCATCCCGCATCTGGGCAACTACGTCGGCGCCATCCGCCCCGCCGTCCGCGCGGCGCAAAGCCCCGATACCGAATCCTTCCTCTTCCTCGCCGACTACCACGGCATCATCAAATGCCACGAGCCGGAGATGATTCACCAATCCACCCAAGCCGTTGCCGCCACTTGGCTTGCCTGCGGACTTGACCCCGAGCGCACCACCTTCTACCGCCAAAGCGACATTCCCGAAGTGATGGAATTGAACTGGATTCTGACCTGCATCACCGCCAAAGGCCTGATGAACCGCGCCCACGCCTACAAAGCCGCCGTGCAGGCAAACGCCGAAAACAATCAGGAAGACCCCGACCACGGCGTAGAAATGGGGCTGTACAGCTACCCCATCCTGATGACTGCCGACATCCTCATGTTCAACGCCAACGAAGTGCCCGTCGGCCGCGACCAAATCCAACACGTCGAAATGGCGCGCGACATCGCCGGCCGCTTCAACCACCGCTTCAAAGAAGTCTTCACCCTGCCCGAAGTGAAAATCGACGAAAACGTTGAACTCTTGGTCGGTTTGGACGGACGCAAAATGTCCAAATCCTACGGCAACACCATTCCGCTTTGGGAAAACGACAAGAAAACCCAAAAATCAGTCAACAAAATCATCACCAACATGAAAGAGCCAGGCGAATCGAAGCAGCCAGACGAAAGCCCCTTGTTCGAAATCTACAAAGCCTTCTCCACGCCGTCTGAAACCGCAGAATTCACACAAATGCTGGTCGAAGGCCTAGCATGGGGCGAAGCCAAAAAACTCCTAGCCGCCAAAATCAACGCCGAGCTGGCAGAACCGCGCGAACGCTATAACGAGCTGACCGCCAATCCTTCGCAAATCGAAGACATCCTACAAGCAGGCGCAGCCAAAGCGCGCAAAGAAGCGCGCGAACTGCTGGACAAAGTACGCGACGCCGTCGGCATCCGTCCGTTGAAGTAAACGAATGGCCTGCCTTATTCCAAAGGCAAGCCGTCTGAAAAGCGAAACTGCTGTTAATTGTGAGGAAAAAATGCAGAAAATTTTAATTTTCATGCTTCTGGCCGCTGCCGTTCCGGCTTTTGCTCAGGCACCAAAAACCAAAAGTGAAACCATCAAAGCAGAATATTGCCCGATGCCGTCTGAAAAAGAGGAGTGCAGTAAAGTCGAAATAACCCGCCTGATATTTGCCGAGCCGGCCCTGACGGCATTTGCCGACAGTTTGCTGCACAACAGCCTCGAATTGAAACTGGCTAATTTCTCATCGAGCCATGTGCGGAAAAAATTGAAAAAGGAAGTCGATGAAACCAAAGACGACGACGGGAAATATTTGCGTCTGGAGCAAGATGCGGACAACACTTTGTACGGTTATTCGCCCGATTATCTGACCATCCGCACCGGTTACTGGGCTTACGGAGGTGGTCCGCACGGTAACGGCGGGGAATATTTCAGCACCATTCCGCGTAAAGGCAAGATAAGGGAATTGACAATGAAGGACATCTTGCTGCCGGGCAAGAGGGACGCGTTGATTAGGTTGGTGAAAGAAGGAGTGGCCGATGATTATGTGGATGGGCAAAAAGCCGAAAATCGTCAAGAAGTTCTCGAATGGCTGTCACCAAGTTTCGAGAAAGATTATCGGAAGCAGGATTTCAATTGGACTTTAGATGAAGGAGGCCTGCGTTTTGTCTTTAACTCCTATTCCCTCGGCGGTTATTTGGATCTTGCCGATGTTACTTTGCCGGCCGAAAAGCTGCATGGGATTATCAAGCCGGAAATACTGCGGCAGATAGGAAAATTCAAAAAAACAGCCAAAGATTGAGGATGAAGGCCGTCTGAAACATAGCAGTCTGTTTTCAGACGGCCTGAAAAATAGATAACGAATGCCGGGCAAACGGCAGGAAAGGATGAAGATGATTTACGGAATAGGTACCGATTTGACCGATGTGAAGCGTATTGAAAAGCTGCATCAGAAATACGGCCGCGCATTTGCCGAACGTATCCTGCATCCTGTGGAATTGACGGAGTTTTCCGCCGCCGTGCGGCCGTTGGTTTTTTTGGCCAAACGGTTTGCCGCCAAAGAGGCTTTTGCCAAAGCGGTCGGCACCGGCATTCGGGGGGCGGTATCGCTGCAGCATATCGGTATCGGCCACGATGTGTTGGGCAAGCCCGAATATTTCTACGCCGCACCGCTGCAAAACTGGTTGGACGAGCAAGGCATCCGCCGCGTGCATTTGAGCCTAAGCGATGAGGATAATCATGTTCTGGCGTTTGCCATAGCGGAAAACTGAGATATACCTGCATAAACAAGAGGCCGTCTGGAAATAAAGTTTCAGACGGCCTCTTTAATATTTTCCGTACGTTTTTTATTCATAAATGATGCAGTTTTTGTCGGTGCCGTTGGCATTGCTGAAATAAGTATTGCTTTCCGAACAGGAGGAAGTGCTGGTTTCACAGAGTGTCAGTATCATGTCCTGATTGATTTTCAACACCCTCGGTTCGCTGTCTTTGTTTAAGGCGACGGCTTTTACGGTAAAGTTGTCCGAAAGGGCACCGCGTGCATTTCCCTGCATCCTGAAACAGAAATAGTCATTTTGCTTGATAGCCAAATCAGCCCAAGTAGTCGAATTTTTTTTGAAACTTTTATGTTGGGCATAAAATTAGACCTCTTGCGAAAGTATCCTGAAGATTTACAATTTCCAAATGAAATACGAAAACCTAATCCAAAGAAGCAA
>NZ_JBQCVA010000058.1:7776-13155 GCF_051962715.1 Neisseria sp. P0008.S010 | reverse complement strand
CAATTAGGGGCGAAAACGGCCGAAAACCTGTGTTTGGGTTTCGGCTGTCGGGGGAAGGGCTTTTTGCAAAGGTCTCTGTCCGAATACAAAGGCCGTCTGAAATTGTTTTTCAGACGGCCTTTCTGCCGGTTTATACGCTTATTTTGCCGTTTTGGCCGCGTTCTGCAAATTTTTCATCGGGTTCAAATCAATCGAAGCACCCTGGCTGACAATCCATTTGTTTTCCACCCGCCAAATCCCGCCTTCGTCTTCCAGCCGCACATACCAATGGTTGGCCGGCGGCAGCTTGGCGAACTGTCCGAGATATTCGGTCTTATCGCCCGATTTCGGCGCAGTCGAAAGTTTCAGCCCGATACTTTGATCGTATTCTTTTTTGACGGGATGCAGCAGGATCAGCTTCAGCGGTACTTTGTCGTCAAAGCGGCCGGACACATACACGCGAACCGCGCTGCCGTCGGGATTGATGAGGGCCTGCCCCCGGATACCCCGTTCCACCGCCGCCGTATCGCGCTTGAGGTCCAAATCGATATGTTTGCCGTCTTTGTAATAATCGTCGCTGACCAAATCGGAACTGCCGCTGGCAGCGAGATAAAGCGTTACAAAAGCCGCCACCACGACGATGGCCGGACCAGAAAACAGCAGCCACGGCCACGGCTCTTTATACCAGACTTTGGATTTTTCCTGCGCCACGTTTATTCTCCGATAAAGTTGGATTTTTCGTTAATGACACGGCCTTCGGTATCGCCATCCTGACGGTAGGTAAAGGTAAATTTGATCGGATGGCTGCCTTTGTCGGCATATTCGGGAATAGTGGACACTTGAACCGGAACGGTAATGGTCTGCTGTCCGCCGACTCTGATACCCTCTTTCGGCAAGCCGGAAAGTTCGATGTCGTCAAAACCGCTGACCGAAGCCGTGACGGTCTGTTCTTGTTCGCTATTGTTAATGATGCGCAGATTATAGGCGTTTTCTAACCAGCCTTTGCCGTTTTCCCGCACCATCACGCCGCGGTCTTTGATGACATCGACCCGCAGCGTCGCACGGGTGGCCACGCCGATGATAAATGCCACAATCGCCACAAATAACACTGCGCCGTAACCGACCACGCGCGGACGCAAAAGTTTTTTCTTGATGTCTTTGTCGGTGTATTTGTGCTCCAACACATTTTCCGTCGTGTATCGAATCAGGCCGCGCGGATAGCCCATTTTGTCCATAATTTCGTCGCAGGCATCAATACAGGCGGCACAGCCGATACATTCGTATTGCAGGCCGTCGCGGATATCGATACCGACCGGACATACCTGTACGCACATCGTACAGTTGATGCAGTCGCCCAAGTCGGTTTCGTCCCGGCCGACGTTTTTCTTACGCGCGCCGCGCGGTTCGCCGCGTTCGGTATCGTAAGAAATAACCAATGTATCGGGATCGAACATCGCACTTTGGAAGCGTGCATACGGGCACATGTATTTACACACCTGCTCGCGCATCTGATGGGCGAACAACCAGGTAACGAAGCCGTAAAATGCCGCCGCAAACAACGCGCCGCTGTCCGCAGTCATGGTAAACACCGCCGGTACGAATTCGCGTATCGGTGTAAACCATCCGACAAAGGAAATTCCCGTCCAGGCGCATACGGCGAAAATCAACAGGTATTTGGTCAATTTGATACGGATCTTACGCAAGCCCCACGACTCTTTGTCCAGCTTCAAACGTTTGTTGCGGTCGCCTTCGACAAAATGGTCTATCCACAACATGATTTCGGTGTACACCGTTTGCGGGCAGGCGTAGCCGCACCATAGCCGTCCGGCCACAGTCGTCCACCAAAACAGACCGAAAGCGCAGATAATCAGCAACAGTGCCAGATAAATCAAATCCCCCATGCCCAGCGACAAACCGAAGATGAAAAAATGGCGGTTGGAAATATCGAACAAAACCGCCTGACGGCCCGACCAGTTGAACCACGGAATGCAATAAAACACGAACTGCGTCGCCACAATGGCTGCAATGCGCAGTTTGGCAAAACGGCCTTCGGCCTTTTTCGGATGAATGCGCTTGCTCGATTCATAAAGGCGGATAACCTGCTCTTTCGGCTTGCCGGGTTCTTTCGGCTTACTTGCAGGCTTTGCCTTCACGGTCGGCTTATTCTCAGCCGGGCGCCCGGAATCACCTTTACCCTCTGCCGCCTGTGCCTCGCCTTCTGCCGGCTTCATGGCATCATCTGATTCTTGTTCGGTCATGGCATGTTCCTTTTAGCTTCTGTTTATCAACGGAATTTACAGATTATATATATAACGCGGAATTATACGCCTTTTTACCAAACGGCTGCACCAAGAACCTTTTATCAACCCTATTCATATTTTAAATACTTCCCCATACTGCCTTTAAAACCGATTTTTTACCGATAAAGGCCGTCTGAATTTGCTATAATGCGCCGTTTTTTCATTTCTCATCCATTCCAATCCCAATGCAGCTGACCGTTATCGGAGTGAACCATCAAACCGCGCCGCTGAGCATACGCGAAAAACTCGCCTTTGCCGCTGCCGAACTGCCCGATGCGGTCGGCAGTCTGATCGACAGCGATGCTGCTCTCGAGGCGGTTATCTTGTCCACCTGCAACCGCACCGAACTCTACTGCATCGGCGAAAGCGCAAAAATCACCGACTGGCTGGCCGCCCGCCAAGGCTTAACGGCGGAAGAAATCCGCCCCTACCTTTACACCTACGGCTGCAGCGACACCGTACGCCACGCCTTCCGCGTTGCCTGCGGCCTGGACAGCATGGTGCTGGGCGAACCGCAAATCCTCGGTCAAATTAAAGATGCCGTTCAGACGGCACAAGAACAGAACACCGTCGGCACCTGGCTCAACTCATTGTTTCAAAAAACCTTTTCCGTCGCCAAAGAAATCCGCAGCGGGACCTCCGTGGGCGAACATTCCGTTTCCATGGCTGCCGCATCGGTCAAAATGGCCGAACAGATTTTCCCTTCGGTCGGCAAACTAAATGTTTTATTTGTCGGCGCGGGCGAAATGATCGAACTGGTGGCCACTTATTTTGCCGCCGAAAACCCGCGCCTGATGACGGTGGCCAACCGTACCTTGGAACGAGCGGAAGAATTGTGCGGCAAACTCGGCATCAACGCCGAGCCCTGCCTGTTGAACAATATTCCCGACATCCTGCACCAATACGATGTCGTGATTTCCTCGACCGCCAGCCCGCTGCCCATCATCGGCAAAGGCATGGTCGAACGCGCGCTCAAACAGCGCAACCAAATGCCCGTCTTCATGTTGGATTTGGCCGTACCGCGCAACATCGAGGCCGAAATAGCCGATTTGGACGACGTGTATCTCTACACCGTAGACGACATGGCAGATGTGGTGCAAAGCGGCAAAGACGCACGCAAAAAAGCGGCGGCGGAAGCAGAAGTGATGGTAGAACAAAAGGTGGCCGAATTCCTCGAATGGCAGAAAAGCCGAGAAAACGTCCCCCTAATCCGCGCCCTGCGCGACGAAGGCGAACGTGCCCGCCGCCATGTTCTGGAAAATGCCATGAAACAACTTGCCAAAGGTGCCGCCCCCGAAGAAGTGCTGGAACGCCTCTCGGTGCAATTAACCAACAAACTGCTGCACTCGCCTACCCGCACCCTTTCCAAAGCCGGCGGCAGCGACAGCGAATTGGTTGATGCCGTCGCCCAAATCTACCACTTGGAACATCCCGAACGAAAATAAACAAAAGCGGAATAATCGGGCACGCGGCCATAGCGATACAAAGCATCCATCGTGCATAAACCACTTGTACAGCAAAGCAGAAGAGGCCGTCTGAAAACTTTTCAGACGGCCTCTCACTCCATTTTCCGCACACCGTTTCCTTGCAACACGACAATACCTGCCGACTCCGACTCATCCGTGCAAAATCGGGCAATACGAAAACAATTCACCCGATGCCTCAACGCATGAACAATAGCTTTCTTCAAGCCCGGACTCCGCACCGCCCCAAACCATACTTCCTGCAAAGAATGCGCCCGCATATAACCGATTCGTCTTTGCTTGCTAAAAACGGTTCTTTCCTTTTTTCAGACGGCCTGATTAAAGTAGCAACAGTCAGCTTAAAGAAAGATTCCGTATGTCCATCCAAAACAAGCATCTGAACTGGCTCGAAGCCGAATCCATCTACATCATCCGCGAAGTCGTCGCCGAGGCGAAAAATCCCGCACTGCTGTTTTCCGGCGGCAAGGATTCCGTCGTTTTGCTGGCGCTGGCGGTCAAAGCGTTCAAACTCGAAGGCCGCCCGCTCAAGCTGCCGTTCAAGCTGCTGCACGTCGATACGGGACACAATTACCCCGAAGTGATTCAGTTCCGCGATGAAACCGTCGCGCGCACGGGCGTGCAACTGGTGGTCGGCAGCGTCGAAGATTCCATCAAAAAAGGCACTGTCGTCCTGCGCCGCGAAACCGATTCGCGCAACGCCGCGCAGGCAGTTACGCTGGTGGAAACGATTGAAGAACAAGGCTTTGACGCGCTGATGGGCGGCGCGCGGCGCGATGAGGAAAAAGCGCGGGCGAAGGAGCGGATATTTTCGTTCCGAGACGAATTCGGACAATGGGACCCGAAAAGCCAGCGTCCCGAACTGTGGTCGCTCTACAATACGCGGCTGTTTAGCGGCGAAAATATGCGCGTGTTCCCCATTTCAAACTGGACGGAACTCGACATCTGGCAATACATTGCCCGCGAAAACCTCGCACTGCCGCCGATTTATTACAGCCATAAACGCGAAGTCGTCGAACGCGGCGGGCTGCTCGTCCCCGTTACCCCATTGACGCCGAAACGCGAAGGCGAAGTTAGCCAAATCCGCGACGTGCGCTTTCGTACCGTCGGCGACATTTCCTGCACCTGCCCCGTAGCCAGCACCGCCGCCACGCCCGAAGACATCATCGCCGAAACCGCAGCGGCCACCATTTCCGAACGCAGCGCCACGCGCATGGACGACCTCGTATCGGAAGCAGCGATGGAGGAGCGCAAAAAGGCGGGGTATTTCTGACAAAGGTTTCCCGCAAAGACAAAAAGGCCGTCTGAAAAGTTTTCAGACGGCCTTAAACATTAGAAAATTTATTGTGGCGCGGCGGACGGGGCTCGAACCCGCGACCCCCGGCGTGACAGGCCGGTACTCTAACCAACTGAGCTACCACCGCGCATCCATTGTTCAACCAACAATGAAAGGAGAAACTTGGTGGGTGATGACGGAGTCGAACCGCCGACATTCTGCTTGTAAGGCAGACGCTCTACCAACTGAGCTAATCACCCGATAATTTGTGGCGCGGCGGACGGGGCTCGAACCCGCGACCCCCGGCGTGACAGGCCGGTACTCTAACCAACTGAGCTACCAC
>NZ_JBQCVA010000058.1:0-7676 GCF_051962715.1 Neisseria sp. P0008.S010 | reverse complement strand
TTGGTGGGTGATGACGGAGTCGAACCGCCGACATTCTGCTTGTAAGGCAGACGCTCTACCAACTGAGCTAATCACCCTTTTGCCGTTCAGCAAAGCGCGCATTAAATCAAATTTACGCCGATTCCGCAAGCCATGAATGACCGGAAAATTATAATAAACTGAATTTAAAAACTTTTAATTTTACACGCACCGGCACACAACTCATCATCCCTTTTCAGACGGCCTTTAAATACGGTAGGCTTGCACTTTATCTTGCAACGGAGGACTTCCGCATGCCGCCTTTCACCGGACTTACCGCAGCCCTCACCCGTTTTCAGACGGCCTTAGCGCAGCCGAAGCGGACGCAGCAGGCTGTTTTGGCCGATATTCTGCACCGCAACCGCGATTGCGCCTTCGGCAGGGAACACCGTTTTGCCGAACTGAAGGACTACGGCGACTTCGCCCGCGCCCTGCCCGTCCGCCGCTATGAAGACTTCAGCCCGTCCATCGGACAAATTGCCGCAGGCCGTTCGGGCGTCTTAACGGCGGAAGCCATATCGAATTTCGAAGAAACCGGCGGTTCTTCCGGCGGGGCGAAGCTGATTCCCTACACCGACGGCCTATATGCCGCCTTCCGCCGCGCCGTACTGCCGTGGCTGGCCGACTTGCAACGGCAACGGCCGCAGGCATTGGCCGGACGGCTGTTTTTCGTCATCAGCCCGCTGACCCGCAGCCGCGACAAAACCGAAGGCGGCATACCAATCGGCAGCGGCAACGATTTGGACTATTTCGGCCGCGAAACCGGCGCGGCACTGGCGGAAAAAACCCTACTCCTGCCCGAATTGCTGGCTGCGCAAACTGCGGAAGAATGGCAGTTCCACTGCGCCCGCCTGCTGCTTTCTGCGGAAAACCTGAGCTTTATCTCCGTTTGGAGCCCGTCCATTCTGCTGCCGATTCTGCAAACCATGCAGGAGCGGCAAGACAGACTATTAGCTGAAATACATGAACCGCGCCGCCGCGCCATACTGTCGCGCGTACTCTCTGCAACACAGCCCGATACCCGCCTGATTTGGCCTCAACTCGACACCGTCAGCTGCTGGGACAGCCATACCGCCGCCGCACCCGCCGCCTTGCTGCGGCAGAAACTGCCGCATGTATGGATTCAAGGTAAAGGCCTGCTGTCTACCGAAGCCGTTTCCAGCATCCCTTTTTCAGACGGCCTCCATCCGATATTGGCCGTGGACAGCCATTTTTACGAATTTGCCGACGACCGGGACATCTATCCCGCCTGGGCATTGCAAAACGGCCGCGACTACCGCCTGATTGTTACCACCCAAGGCGGGCTGTACCGCTATGACACGGGCGACCGCGTCTGCATCCGCAGTATGGAAAACGGCATTCCCCGTTTGGAATTCGTCGGCCGCGACAGCCTGACAAGCGACTTGTGCGGCGAAAAACTGACCGAAGCCTTCGTCCGCCGCGCCATGCTACGCACCGCCCCGGGCCTGCCCGACCATGCCTTGCTGCAAGGCGTGAACGCCGCCCCGCCCTATTACCGCCTGATTCTTTCAGACGGCCACCCCACTTCCGATACCGGGCTTGCCGCCGCACTCGACAACGCATTGGGCGAAAACCCGCAATACGCCTACGCCCGACGCATCGGCCAACTCGCACCGCCGCAATGCGTCCGCACCGCCGACCTGCAGCAATACGCTGCCGCCCTGTTCCGTGCCGACCAACGCCTCGCCCTGCGGAAAACGCCGCTTCTGCTGCCGCCTGCCGATGCTTGAATCAGAAGAGGCCGTCTGAAAATGCGTTCTGCCAAAACGAGATTTTCAGACGGCCTCTCAGGCTTGCTTTGTTATGCTATGTACGACATCAATTTAAAACGGCATTAAGGATGAAGCCGCCATCCTGCAGTAAAGCTTTTTATTTAAAGAAAAATCCATATCAGCATGGCAAACGCGACTACGAAGGAAAGCACTGCAGCAAAACATAAAGCGGGTGTATCCGGTTGTGGCGCACCACTGATATTGGGCTTGCGATTGCCTGGCAGAAGCATACCGAAAATGAATTGAAACAGGCCGCCGAAAACAATCGGTAAAGCGAATGCGGGCAGCACCATGCCAACGATTGCCAAACAGAAGCTTACCTTTTTTACATACTCCGCCGTATCCCATGCTTTGCCCGCATCATTGCAACGGCGCTCCAACCAAAGGTTTTGGTAATGCAGCAAACGGTAAATCGCCAACACAAATACTGTCATCGCACTGCCAATTTGCAAGCCGCTGGCCGTCTTGCCGCTGATGGATGCTTGGTTGTACAACCAAAATAATATCCAAGCCAAAACCCACACACCCAATAAAATCGGGGGCTGACGTAGATTAGCAGTTATGCTAGGTTACGAAAATGAAGATAACTAATTGTAAATTAAGCAAGAGAAATCAAAAGAAACTGCTTGAATTTTTCGTACTCCAAGTTACCGCCCGTTCCGCTGCCGATATTTTGGGCATTCAGCCCAACTCCGCCATCCTGTTCTACCGTAAAATCCGTATGGTCATCAGCCATCATTTGGCACTGGCTGCTAATGAAATCTTTGACGGTGCCGTCGAACTAGATGAGAGCTATTTCGGCGGACGGCGTAAAGGCAGACGTGGTCGCGGTGCAGCAGGGAAAGTGGTTGTCTTTGGCATTCTGAAACGCAACGGACGGGTCTATACTATTGTCGTAGATAATGCCAAGTCTGATACTTTGATGCCTGTTATCAAACAGAAAATTATGCCGGATAGTATTGTTTACACGGATAAGCTGAGCAGCTATGACAAGTTGGACGTAAGCGGTTTCATCCATTACCGCATCAATCATTCCAAGGTGTTTGCCGACCGTCAGAACCACATCAACGGCATTGAGAATTTTTGGAATCAGGCAAAACGCGTCTTGCGCAAATACAACGGAATCGACCGCAAATCTTTCCCGCTATTCTTGAAAGAATGCGAATTTCGATTTAACTTCGGCACACCGTCTCAACAGATTTAAACCCTGTAGGATTGGTGTGGAATTTAGGGCTAATCTACGTCAGCCCCTAAAATCGGGAGGTTGGCTGCGGCAAATCGGATACGGCTCGCACGACGTTGGTCAAACAAATCAGCTGTTTCCTCATAAACGATTACACAATCCGATTCATGAGTATCCATCGGCATACGTCCTTTTTGTTGTTTGAACAAGGGGAAACGAATCATAAATCAAACAAAGCAAATTTTAAAATAATGCCTAGCCAAAAATTTAACAGTACGGACAAAATGAAAAACCGCTCCAAAACCATTTGACAAATATACTTTCACTTTCAGACGGCCCGAGACCTTTGCAAAATTCCCCAAAATCCCCTAAATGTCTTGGTGGGAATTTAGGGGATTTTGGGGAATTTTGCAAAGGTCTTATTTTAAGATAAACAGGTCGGTGTTTGTCGGGCATCAATGCCCGACCTGCAACTGTTTTCAGACGACATCAACACCTATTCAAACGCCAAATCCCCCACCAGTTCCGCCAGCGTGTTCAGCCGCTGTTCCGATTTTTCTACAAACGGGTTTGCCGTATCCCACGCATAGCCCGCGAGAATGGCGGAAATCATGCGGCTGATTTCGGGCGCGCGGTTGGGTGCGTACACCACGTTTTGGAAACGGTTGTCGTACCAGCCGTCCACATAGGTGCGAAAAGCGTTTACGCCCACCATCAGCGGCTCGGCGAACTCGCGCTGCCAGTCTGCCGCTTCGCCTTTGAGCTGGCGGGCAAGCAGGTCAGCGGCGAGTTTGGCGGAATGCAGCGCGATGGTTACGCCCGATGAGAACACGGGGTCAATAAACTCGGCGGCGTTGCCTAACAGCGCGAAATGTTTGCCGTGCAGGGCTTTAACATTGGCGGAATAGCCTTGGATGCTGCGGTAGGGGAAGCCGTTTTCCCATTCGGAATGTTTAAAAAATTCAACCAGATTGGGGCATTCTGCCACTATTTGTTTCAACACGGCTTCGGAATCGCCCGCCAGTTTGTCGGGTGTGCCGACCACGCCGAGCGAGCAGGTGTTGTCGCCGAAAGGGATTGTCCAAAACCATACGTCGCGGTGCTGCGGGTGAGTGGTAATCAGGATTTTGTTGCGGTCAAAATCGGCTTCGGCGGCGATGTTGTCGGTGATGCGCGTGAAATGCGCCATGCGAACGCTGCGCCGTTTTTAAACTGAAAGCCTTTCTCGGCGCGCACGGCATCGGCCAAACCGGCTTCTTCCAGCATTTCCATGCAGTGCGGCAGCAGGCTCTCGCCAATCACAAAGCGCGGAAAATGCTGTTTTTCCAGCGCGCATACTTTGAAGCCCTGTTTGTTAAGCAGGGCGGAGGCAACCGAGCCTGACGGGCCTGCGCCGATGACGGCAACGTCAAATTGGGTGTGGGACTTTCGCAGATAAATGGTTTGGCATAAAAGCGTAATTATAGAATTTTACAAGGCAGCCTGAAAATGGGGGAATGGAGTTTGAGGCTGCTTTTTGTTGAGTGGGTTGGGCAATTGATGCACGGATAATGCCCGATTTGCTTTACTTCAATAAAAAAAGCAGTCTGAAAGGCCGTCTGAAAACTTTTCAGACGACCTTTTACCTTACTTCGTAGCAATGTTCACTTCCGCCGACATCCCCGGCGCGAGGCGTTCCAAATCCTGTTGCCCTGCGTCAAATACGATTTTTACGGCGATGCGTTGGGCGATTTTGACGAAGTTTCCCGTGCCGCTGTCGGCTTTAATCAGGCTGAATTCGGAAGCGGTGGCGGGCGAGATTTCGGCGACTTTGCCGCTGAACGCCTTGCCGCCGAGTGCGTCGATACTCACGCTGGCACTCTGCCCGATTTTCACGTTGGCCATATCGGTTTCTTTGATGTTGGCGATGATCCAGCGTTCGGGCGGCACGACGGACATCAGCTGCGTGCCCGCGCTCACAAGCTGCCCTTGTTTTACGCTGACTTCGCCGAGTTTGCCGCTGGCGGGTGCGTAAATCACAGTATGCCCCAAATCCTGTTTTGCCAAGTCCAGCAGGGCTTGGGCGTTGGCGATGCCCGCCTGTGCGCCCTCGCGCCCTACGCCGGTGTTGATGATGTTTTGCTGCGCCACGGCGTATTGCTCCTGCGCCTGTTTCAAGCCCGCTTCGGCCTGTTTGACGGCGGTTTGCGCGGCATCGCGGCTGCTTTGCGACACGGCATCGCTGCTCACTGCCTGAATGCGCTGCCATTCGCGGCGGGCGCGGTCAAGCTGGGCGCGGGCGTTGTCAATCGCCGCCTGATTGGCTTTGGAAACGGCGAGCGCGGAGGCTTTGTCCTGCGCGGTTTTGTTTAACGCCGCCTGCTGCCCCGCCAAGCCCGCTTCGGCTTGGGCGACTTTGGCGCGGTAGGGCGCGGGGTCGATTTCCACCAGCGGCTGCCCTGCTTTTACGTTGTCAAAATCGCGCACCAGCACTTTGTGCACATAGCCGCCCACGCGCGGGCTGACGGCGGTTACGCTGCCGCGCACATAGGCGTTGTTGGTGTAAACCTCACCCATGCCGAAGGGCGGCAGGCGGAAGGCATACAGGGCAAGCACCACGCCGATTGCGCTGGCGGCGAGGATGCCGATGCTGCCGAAACGATGTTTTTCAGGCTGCCATTGGGCGGGCTCTTGCGGCTCGGGCGGGGTTTCGGGCTCGGGCGGGGTTTCAGACGACGTTTCAGGCTGCATCTCGGGCTGCGGCACGGCGGTTTTTTGGGATTCGGTGTCGGGTTGTTCGGGGGTGTCGGGTTGGGACATTTTTTGCTTTCCGTTGATTTGGGGGTTGATTCGGTTAATGGGTTGGTGCGGTGGTTTTCAGGCTGCCTTTAATGCCATCTGAAACACTATTTCCCCAACGCCGCAAACACTTTCGCCTTCTCCGCCGCCAGAATATCAATCTTGTAATAACGGCGGTACAACCACAGGGCGACGGCGACGAGGGTCGATACCGCCGCCATCGCCGCCAGCAGCGCGAACAGGTCGCTGTATGCCGCCACCGACGCTTCTTTGCCCGCCTGCGCGGTGATTTGCGAGACGGCGCGGCCTTGCAGCAGCACCGGGTCGGAGAGGGTGGCGGAGAGGGCGGCGGCGTTGCGCTGGATGTCGGCGGCGAGCGCGGGGTTGGAGAGGGTCAGGTTTTGCGCGATGGCGGCGAGGTGGTCGCGGGTGCGGTAAGTTAAAAACGCGCTGAATGCCGCCGCACCCGCCAGCCCGCCGAGGGTTTGCGACAGGCCGAATACGGCGGAGAAGCTCATCATGTGGTCGGGGCTTTTCGCCAGCGCGCGCAGTGCGCCTTCAAGCATCATCGGCCCCATAAACAGCAGCGAGGCAAAGGCAACGATAAACTGGCTGAAATAAAGTTGCGCGGGGCGGGTCTGCATGCCCACGCCGATTTCCAGCCACGCACCGAGGGCGAAACAGGCGAGCGCAACCATCACGGGGCGGCGGATGTCGTTGATATCCAGCAAAATCAGGCTGCCGACCACACCCGCCAGCATTCCGCCCGCAACAATCAGGTAAAACGTGCTCATCTGCGCGCTGCCCACGCCCACCGCGCCCATCAGCCCCGCCGCGCCGACGGTCTGCTCCGAGGTCAAGAGCCGCGCCATCGCGCCCATCACGGCGAAGATGAGGATTTGCGGCACGGTCATCCAGTGCCAGTCCAGCATCGGCTTGTGCCGCGTCGATTCGATGTACAACGCCAGCCCCGTCAGCCCCACTCCGCCCGCGAGCAGCCAGCCGAGCCACTGCGTCGTCCACCACACCGTGCGCCCCTGCACGAGAAAGGCGCACAACAGCGCGATGCCGGAGGCGAACAGGGTAAAGCTGAGCGCGTCGGTCAGCGTGAACGATTTGCGCACGGTGATGCCGGGCGGCAGCGGCAGGGCGAACAGGCAGGCGGTGCAGGCGAGCGCGAGGGTAGCCTGAAAGGCGAACACGCCGTTGAGGTCGCCGTCGCCATACAGCAGCGGCACGAGGCTCTGCGCCAGCGGCGTGCCGACCTGCATCAGCCCCAGCCCGAACACCAGCCCGACCAGCTTTTTCGTGCCAGTAAAGCCCTGCATCATGTAGTAAATCGACAGCACCAGCAGGCCGCTGGCGGCGATTGCGGCGGCAACACGCGCGATGAGTTCCACTTCGTAATGGTGATAAACCAGTTGCAGTAGGCTGGCGGCAAGCTGGGCGAACAGGGTGATGCGGACGAAGCGTTGCAGGCCATACGCCTTGCGGACTTTGAAAAAGAGGACGCTCATGCAGGCGTAAGCCATGAAATACGCCGCCTGAATCCAGCCGCCCTGCTGCAAATCGAGCGACAAATCGCCGCGCAGCTGCGGCAGCGAGGCGGTGAGCAGCCCGTTTTGGAAGCCCGACGACAGCGCGAGTAATAAACCGATGGCAAGATACGCGAGCCGCCGCTTTTTCGGATGCTCGGGCGAGGCGGGCGAACCCGGCATAAAGGGCATTTCATGCGGCTTGAAGGTGTAGCCGCCGGATTGCAGGGGCATGGGGTTTCCTTTGGTGGGGTGGACGGGACAAAGTTTTAGATTTTTAGGCTACCTCAGCTGTAGAAAATAACCGCATTGTTTACACCACAGGTTGAGAAAAGTAAGCCTGCAAAACCTCAAACGGCGTATCGCCGC
>NZ_JBQCVA010000057.1:0-13913 GCF_051962715.1 Neisseria sp. P0008.S010 | reverse complement strand
AAACGGTTCGGGTTAAGGGTAAATCTGATTGCAGGACTGGTTAATGCGATGGGATGAATATTTTCGCAAGAGGTCTAGTGGATTAAATTTAAATCAGGACAAGGCGACGAAGCCGCAGACAGTACGGATAGTACGGCAAGGCGAGGTAACGCCGTCCTGGTTTAAAGTTAATCCACTATAAAGGAAAAAGGTCGTCTGAAAACCTTCATCTTCTGCTTTCAGACGACCTTTGATGCGATGGCTGCCGTTTACAGCACTGATTTCACAGTATCCACCACATTTTCCACGGTAAAGCCGAATTCTTTGAACAGCAGTTCGGCAGGGGCGGATTCGCCGAAGCGGTTGATGCCGACGACTGCGCCGTTCAGTCCGACATATTTGTACCAGCCGTCGGCGTGTCCGGCTTCTACGGCGATGCGCGGCAGGCCTTCAGGCAGGACGGCGGCTTGATAGGCGGCGTCTTGGCGGTCGAATACGTTGGTGGACGGCATGGAAACGACGCGCACGGCGATGTTTTGCGCGGCGAGGGCTTTTTGCGCTTCCAAAGCCAGCTCGACTTCGGAACCGGTGGCCATGATGACGGCTTGGGCGTTGCCTTGGGCTTCGCTGATGACGTAGCCGCCGCGTTTGATGTCGTTCAGTTGTTGCTCGTTGCGCGCTTGGAATTTCAGGTTTTGACGGCTGAAAATCAGGCAGGACGGATGGTTTTCGGCTTTTACCGCTTCCGCCCATGCCACCAGCGATTCGGCGGTGTCGCACGGACGCCATACGTCCATGTTCGGAATTAGGCGCAGGGTAGCGGTTTGCTCGATGGGTTGGTGGGTCGGGCCGTCTTCGCCGAGGCCGATGGAATCGTGGGTGAAGACGAAGACGGGGTTGATTTTCATCAGTGCCGCCATGCGTAGGGCGTTGCGTTCGTATTCGCTGAACATCAGGAAGGTCGCGCCGAACGGTTTCACGCCGCCGTGCAGGGCAAGGCCGTTCATGATGGCACCCATGCCGAACTCACGCACGCCGTAGTGGATGTAATTGCCGCCTTTTTCGCGGGTAACGGAGACGCTGTTTGACCAGTCGGTCAGGTTGGACGGGGTCAGGTCGGCAGAACCGCCTACCAGTTCGGGCAGCGCTTTGGCGAGGATTTCGATGCTGTTTTGGCTGGCTTTGCGGGTGGCGATGGTTTCGGCTTTGGCGCACACTTCTCGCAAGGCCGTCTGAATATAGGCATCGAAGTTTTCAGGTAGCCTGTGTTCCATGCGGCGCACGAATTCTGCGGCTTCTGCAGGATATTTGGCTTGGTATTGCGCGAACAGTTCGTTCCATTCGGCTTCCAATTTCGCGCCTTGTTCTTTCGCGCTCCATGCGGCGTAAATTTCCTGCGGGATTTCAAAGGCAGGGTAAGTCCAGCCCAGATGTTTGCGCGTGGCTTCGATTTCGTCCGCGCCCAAAGGTGCGCCGTGGGTTTTGTGGCTGCCTTCTTTGTTGGCACTGCCTTTGCCGATTAAGGTTTTGCAGCAGATGATGGACGGTTTGCCGGTTTCGGCGCGCGCAGCTTCGATGGCGGCTTGAATGGCGGCGGTGTCGTGGCCGTTTACATTGGGAACGACATGCCAGCCGTAGCTTTCAAAGCGTTGCGGGATGTTTTCGGTAAACCAGCCGTCCACTTTGCCGTCGATGGAAATATTGTTGTCATCATACAAAACAATCAGTTTGCCCAAGCCCAAGGTGCCAGCGAGCGAACAAGCTTCGTGCGATACGCCTTCCATCATACAGCCGTCGCCCATGAAGACGTAGGTGTAGTGATCGACGATGTTCAAACCGTCTTTATTAAATTCGGCGGCAAGGATTTTTTCGGCTAATGCCATACCCACCGCGTTGGCAATGCCTTGTCCCAACGGGCCGGTCGTGGTTTCCACGCCGTCGGTGTAGCCGTATTCGGGGTGGCCGGGGGTTTTGCTGTGCAGTTGGCGGAAGTTTTTCAGGTCTTCAATGCTCAGCTTGTAGCCGGTCAGGTGCAGCAGGCTGTACAACAACATGGACGCGTGGCCGTTGGAAAGGATGAAGCGGTCGCGGTTGTAGAATTTGGGGTTGGCGGGGTTGTGGCGCAGGAATTTCGTCCACAATACTTCCGCCATTTCCGCCATGCCCATCGGCGCGCCGGGGTGCCCGGAGTTGGCTTTTTGGATAGCGTCGGCGGAGAGGAAGCGGATGGCGTTGGCAAGTTGGGAGGGCATGGTGTTTCCTAATAGTTGGGTTTGAAATGGGTTTGTAGGCCGTCTGAAAAGCGGGTCGGCTATTCGCCGCTTAACAGGTCGTAATTTTCGTAAACGGATTCGACGAGCGGGGTAAAGTCATCGGCGGAGAAATAGGCATGGCCGATGCCGATTAACCGGCTTAAAGGGTCGTCCGTATCAATAGGTTCGGCATCTTCACCGGTAACAAAATCCTGCCGTGCGCGCGCTATCATGCCTTGCACGTATTTCGCGCCCGCGCCGAGGCCGGTGAGTTTGTCGGCGACATAGGCATCAATATCGTCGGCATCCATCAGGCACACCAGCCGGCCGAAGCCGAAGCAGTAGCCGTAGAAGGTGAAGCCCGCCACTTGAAACAGCAGTTCGTCGTTGATATCCCAGCGCGGATCGTTTGTGATGGCGGAGAAAAGGCGGTTTGCTTTGTTGTGGAAGGCTGGTTGCATGGCGGATTCCTGAGGGGCGGGCGGTTTTGCCCGAGCTGTTCGCGATGAATAGGGGGATGAAAAACAGTGCAAATTATAGCCGAAGCCATGCTTTTTTCCTACAAGACGGATTGGTGCGGGTGAGGGAAATTTAAGTGTTTCGGTGAAAGCGGATGTCGGGCGCATGCGTTGAAATCATCGGGAAAACAGTTTGCCGTGCATGGTGTTGATGTTGCGGCGGACGAAGCATGATTGAGGCCGTCTGAAGGATGTTTGTACGTTTTCAGATGGCCTTTTAAGCGGTTGGAGACGGGTTTGTATGTTTCCCTTGATTGTATCTCGCTGCCGCGCCGGTGGCGGTTTTTGCGGATAGGCGTTGCTGTAAAGGAATGTCGGCCGTTTTTTAATCAAGAGGCCTTGGCGATTGTCGGCCCGGATTGGAGGCCGTCTGAAAAGCGGGGCGGCTTCAGCGGCGGCCTTCCACATCGATAATCAGCGCTTCCGATTGCGATCCGAGCCGTAGCGGGATGCCCCAGAAGCCGTAGCCGGAAGTAACGAAAAAGTGTCCGTTGCCGATTTTTTCATAGCCGTAGTGCAGGCGGTTGATGGCGCGGACGATGAAGTTGGCCGGAAAAATCTGGCCGTTGTGGACGTGGCCGGAAACTTGGATGTCGATGGGCAGGGTTGAATGCAGTTCGATTTCCGAAGGGCGGTGGTCGAGCAGGACGACGGGTTTGGATGTGTCGGCCTGCTTCAGCAGTTCGGCGGTTTTCAGACGGCCTCTGTCCAAATCGTCTGGGCGGCCGATAACGGTCAGTCCGCCCGTTTCGATGATTCCGTCGTTTAGCACCGTGATGCCCGCCGCTTCGATGGCGCGGGTAATCTGCCGTTGTGCGCCGAACAGGTCGTGATTGCCCAATGTGGCGTATACGCCCAGCGGCGCGCGCAGTTTGGACAGGTGCGGCTGCATGTGTTCGGCTTCGTAAGCGGCGGTGTCGTCGTCCATGATGTCGCCCGGCAGCAGGATGATGTCGGCTTTTTCTTGTTGCATGATGCCGGCCAGTTTGTCGAGTTGGCGCGCGCCGAACAGGATGCCTAGGTGAAGGTCGCTGGCTACGCCGATGCGCAGCGGTTTGGCCAAAGGTTTGTCCAATACCACGCGGTAGTGGCGGACGGTCGGGAGATAGGCGTTGTAGAGCGACAGGCAGAACAGTGAAGCCACCGCCGCTGGTGCGGCAATACGCAGGATGCGCCGGAGTGTTTTGTCGGCCACACGCTTGCGCAGCAGCAGTTTTAATAACCAAACAAACAAGGCGGCAAAGCCTGTGTACAGCAGTAAGACCATCCACAGCGCGGTCAGGCGGAAAGAGCCGTGCCACAGCCTGAAGAGGGAGAGGATTATCAGGCCGTTGCCGAAGGCAAACAGGGCGAGGCAGAGTAACCGGCGGCCGCGTTTTTTCAGACGGCCTTCAAACTGCCAGCATAAGGCTTTGTAAAAACCGTAGGTAAACGGCTGCATCAATAAGACAAACAGGGTCAGGAAGGAGAGGAATTTCATGTATGCGTTGCGTGTGTGGTGATTCGGACGGATTGTATGTCGTCCGGCGCGGGTGGCGGCAGGGTTTTATGATAAGAAAGCCGCCCGCGGATGCATACCTCGGGACGGCTGAAAGCTGATGATGCGGGTGTTTAGTATTTTATGCGCACGCCCGCGGATACTTCGTGGGTGTGTACTTTTACACCGTCGAATTTGCCCCAGTGGTTGTAGCGGTAGCCCGCATCCAGGGCGATGTTTTGATTGATGTCGTAACCGATGCCCGTCATCACGCCCAAACCGGTTTTGGTTTTGCGGGTTTCATAACGTTCGATGAAGTTTGAACTGTATTCCGTTGTGTCAAACGATACGCGGTTGAGGCCTACGCGTGCGCCGACATAAGGTTTAACAGGGGATTGCAGGTTGATGTCGTAAATGGCGGAAACACCGAAACTTTGGAATTTGGCTTTCGCGTCATAATTGGTGGAGCTACTGATTCTGCCGCTTTCTTTGTGGGATTTGTAGTGGGTGTAGTCGGCTGCCACACGGAAATCGCCAAAGTCGTAACCGCCGGACAGGCGCGGGCTGAAGCCTTTTGCCGTCACGCTTTCGCCGTAAGCCTTGCCTTTTACCGAAGCATGGCCGGCATCGCCTTGGATATAAAATCCACGGTGTTCGTCTGCCAGTGCGACGGCGGGAAGGGAAAGGGCAACCAGTGTAGCCAGAATTTTTTTCATGATGTTGTTCCTCGTAGGTGGAAAAAATTATTGATGGCCATCAGGCTCTCTGCAACTGTTGGCAGTTTGGATTGTATTGCGTTCCGTCTGTTACAACAATCACATTTTTCATTGAAAAATTGCAAGCCGCCCGAAGTTTGGCACTTCGGGCGGCTTGCGTGAATACCGATGGTTTGAAAAATTAGAATTTCACACGCACACCGGCAGATACTTCGTGAGAGTGTACTTTCAAGCCATCAAATTTGCCCCAGTGGTTATAGCGGTAGCCAGCATCCAAGGCAACATTTTGGGTGATGTCGTAGCCAACGCCGGCCATCACGCCAACACCGGCTTTGGTTTTACGGAAAGATTCAGTTTCGTGGTAGCCGGTACTCCGGAAATCGTCGCTATAAGAAATGCGGTTAAGACCCAAGCGTGCGCCGACATAAGGTTTAACCGGAGAATTTAAGTCGAAATCATAGATGGCGGAAACACCAAAGCTTTGGAATTTGATTTTTGCGTCAAATGTGTAAAGCGGATCGCGTTCATGTTCTTTCAAAGTTTTATAGTGGGTGTAATCGGCAGCTACACGGAAATCACCGAAATCATATCCGGCAGACAGGCGCGGGCTGAAGCCTTTGGCACTGCCTTTACCGCCATCATCTTTGGTTTTAATGGTTGAGTGGCCGAGATCGCCTTGAACGTAGAAACCACGGTTGTCATCTGCCAATGCGACAGCGGGAAGGGAAAGGGCAACTAAGGTAGCCAGAACTTTTTTCATAATGTCATCCTCAATAATTGGATAGAAAATTATTAGTAGTCAAACGGCTTGCAACCGCCGACGGGCCGATTGTATTCTGTTATGAAGGTTTAAACAACGTTAAGATGGTTTTGATATGGCTGGGAAGCTTCCACACAACAATAAAAAAGCGGAGCCGTATATTGGAGGCCGTCTGAAAACCATCTGCCGCAGCAATACAAAGATTTATAAAAAGCATTGCAACAAATCATTTAAAAACAACCGTCCCTGCTCGGTCGGGCGGAACACGGTCGGGTCGGTTTCCAGCAGACCTTTTTGTCTTGCCGTTTCGATTTGCGCCATGATTTTGGCGGCGGGTACGCCTGTGCGTTCCTGCAACATCGCGGCGGGTACGCCGTCGGTCAGGCGCAGGGCGTTCATCATGAATTCGAACGGCAAATCTTCGGCGGCAACGGTTTTGCGTTCAACGGCTTCAATCGGCTGACTTTGCATTAAAGCGAGGTAGTCGTTGGGATGGCGGCGGCGGACGGTGCGCTCGATGCGGTCGGGGTAGGAGATTTTGCCGTGCGCGCCCGCGCCTATGCCCAAATAATCGCCGAACTGCCAGTAGTTCAAATTGTGGCGGCACTGCATGGCGGGCTTCGCAAAAGCCGATGTTTCGTAGTGGACAAAACCCGCGCCTTCCAGCGCGCCGTGTACCGCGTCTTCGATGTCGAGGGCGGCTTCGTCTTGTGGCAAACCTTTCGGCGGCGTATGGCCGAACGGCGTGTTCGGCTCCATCGTCAGATGATACGCGCTGATGTGGGTTGCGCCCGTGGCGATGGCAGTTTGCACGTCGCCCAAGGCCGTCTGAACGGTCTGGTTCGGCAGGGCGTACATCAAGTCGATATTGACTTTATCAAATAATTTCAATGCGGTAGCTATGGCGGTTAAGGCTTCTTTGCCGTTGTGGACGCGCCCCAGCCGCGCAAGCATATCGTCGTTAAAACTCTGTACACCAATAGAAAGCCGCGTAATACCCGCGTCTTTAAATCCTTGAAATTTCTCAATTTCAAACGTGCCCGGATTGGCTTCCAACGTAATTTCCGCTTCCGGCTGCAAGCGCAACAGCGAACGCACGCCGCTCAACAAACGGTCAATTGATTCCGCCTGAAACAGGCTGGGCGTACCGCCGCCGAAAAATATCGTTTCCACCGGCCTGCCCCAAATATTCGGCAATTCAAGCTGCAAATCGGTCAGCAGCGCGTCGATATAGGCGGCTTCGGGCAGCCCGTTTTTCAGGCTGTGGGAATTGAAGTCGCAATACGGACATTTTTTGATGCACCACGGGATGTGGATGTAGAGCGATAGGGGTGGCAGGGCGGTGAGTTGTCCGGGGCGTTGGAAAGTGATTTGGGTCATGGGTTGTTTTGAGTTTTGAGGCCGTCTGAAAACATGGAATATATTTTCAGACGGCCTGTTACGGGTTTATAAATGCTTGCGGATCTGGCGGCTGATAAACGGTGCGCCGAAAATCAGGAGGATGCCGATCAAGGTTTGGACGGTGGCGGCAAGCATGGTGGCTTTGTCTTGGTTCATCATCATGGTCCAGATGCTGTCAGCCGAGGCGGTGATACCGTTTTGGGCGATTTGGTAAAAACTATACAGGTAAGTCAGGTCGGCCAGCGCGAGGGATAGGGAGTAAAAGCCGATTAAAATCAGACCTGTGGTTAACCAAGGGGCAGGGTTTTTGGGCAATTCTTGCGGCTTTTGATGGATTTCGGGCAGGAGGAAATTGGCGGTCGTGGCGGGAAAAAACCATAAAAACAACCATACTATGCTGTAAAAACCGAATACGCCCAGTATTTCTGAGACGGGAAACTTGATGTCGTTGTCGGACGCGAAATCCATCAGGGGAATGGCGGTTGACAGGGTTTTGACTATCCAAATGATGACGGTCAGGCGGATGGCGACAATTAGGATTTGTTTAGGGGACATGGGTTTCCTTTCATAATGTAGTGGTTAGGCCGTCTGAAAAAGCGTTTCGGGTTTTCAGACGGCCTGTATACTTTATAAGGCTTCAATTTTTTTCAACAATTCCCGCAACGCCTGCCCCCTGTGGCTTTCGGCGTTTTTGATTTCGGGGGCAAGTTCGGCGGCGGTGCAGTTGTGTTCGGGCAGGTAGAAATGCGGGTCGTAGCCGAAACCGTGGGTTCCTGCGGCTTCGGCCTGCCATTGGCCGCGCCAGATGCCTTCGGCGATGATGGGTTGCGGGTCGTTTTCGTGGCGGACGAGGACGAGGACGCAGACGTAGTAGCAGCTTTTATCGGCTTTGTCGGCGAGGTGGTCTGAAAGGCGCTTGTTGTTGGCGGTATCGGATTTGGGATTGGCTCCGGCATAGCGGGCGGAGAGGACGCCGGGTGCGCCGTTTAATGCGGCGGTGCAGATGCCGGAGTCGTCGGCGAGCGCGGGCAGGCCGCTGTGTTTGGCGGCATGGCGGGCTTTGGCGAGCGCGTTTTCGATGAAGGTGTGGTACGGCTCGGGGCATTCGGGCGTGTCGAACTGCGATTGCGGCAGGACTTCGATGTTCAAATCGGCAAAGAGGCGGGAAAATTCTTTGAGTTTGCCCGCGTTGCCGCTGGCGAGGACGATTTTTTCGAACATGGGTTTTCCTTAGCGGGATTGGTTTTGCTGTTCGCGCATTACTTTAGCGCGGGCGTGTTCGCGGACGAAGAGGCCGAGGCAGGCGACTTGGCCGAAGACGGCACCGAATGCGAATAGGAAGGCGGCGACGGCGAATTGTTTGCTTTGAATGGAAAGCAGGTACGCGCCCAGAGTTACCAATGCGATGAAGAGCAGGGTGAAGAGGACAGTCAGGATGAGGAAGGTTCGGCGTTTGGTCATGGCGGTAAACGGGGTTAGGTGGTTCGGGAGGCCGTCTGAAAAGCGGGAAATGCGTTTTCAGACGGCCTTTTTGTTTATCCTGCCGTTTCCAGCCTGTCGAGCAGGGCTTCTGCGGCGGCGGAGACGAGGCGGAAGGTTTCGGCGAAGTCGCCGGTGTACCAGGGGTCGGGCACGGCCCGGTAGCCGCTGTCGGGAATCAGGTCGGTGAGTTTGAACTGTTTTCCGGGGCGGCTGCCGAACTGCCGTTCCAGTTCGGCTAGGTTGTCGTCGTCCATGGCGATGATGAGGTCGTAATGCGCTGGGTCTTCGCGGCGGATTTTGCGGCTGGAAAATCCGTCGGCGGCAATGCCGTGCGCTTTGAGTTCGGGTCGGGTGCCTCGGTGCATGCCTTCGCCGTCGTGCCAGCCGGATGTGCCCGCGCTGGCGGTTTCGATGAGGTGCGACAGGCCGCGTTCGGCGGCTTGGTGGCGCAGGACGTATTCGGCCATCGGCGAGCGGCAGATGTTGCCGAGGCAGACAAACAGGATGCGGTGTTTGTTCATGAGTGTCCGCCGTCGCCGTAGAGCGGGTTGTGGCCGGGCAGTTTGACCGCTTGCGAGTAGGTGGGCAATTCGTCGTTTTCGCCTATGGGGTCGTGCAGCAGGCGGATGTTTTCCACTTGGCATTCGGCCAGCAGGTCGAGGAAGTTTTGCTGCACGATTTCGATTTTGTCCATCGGCGAGAGCGGCCAGGTGAAGGTTTGCGGCTGGAGTTCGAACTGGCTGTCGGTGGCGTTGAAGCCGAATACGAGCCTGCCGCCTTCTTGTGCGGCCATGACGACGCCGACGCGCGGGCTTTGCAGGCGGATGGAGCGGATGGAGTTGGCGGTGAAAACGTCCAAAGCCATACGCAGGCGCATGTGGCCGGCGTCGGTGAGTGCGGCGGGCGGGCTGTCGGGGGAGAGGGGGTTGGCAAACAGGGTTACGCCGGGGGCGGACAGGGCCTGCTGCCATACCTGCATCAGCGGCAGGGCGGCTTCTTGAAGGTTTTTGCCCAAGGCGGCGGTCAGTTCGCGGCCGCCGTAGCCCAGTGCGAAGGCCGCGCTGACGGATTGGCCTTCGACCAGCGGCAGGCTGTCGTTTTGCGGCAGCGAGGCGGCGAATTCTGCGGCGGCTTCGGCGTTTTGTTTGGCTTTGAACCATTGTCCGGCGTTGATTTCGGAGATTTGTCCGGCGGTAAACAGTTGCGGCAGCCAGGTAGCGCGGGAGAGGGCGCGGGTGTGCGGGTAGTTGGCTAGGCAGGCGGAGAGTTCGGGCGCGGGTGCGGCGGCGGTGAGTGCGGCGGCTTGTTTGCAGCCGGCAACCAGAATCACGGGCAGGGCGAACCATTGTATTTCTTCGTCGGTTTTGGCCTGCAATACGTCGTTGAGCGCGGCCATCATGGTGCCGTATGCGGCCTCGCTCGGGGTCATGCTGAGGGCGACGGAAAGGTTGAGGTAGAAATTTTGCGACAGCATGCCGTAAATCTGCGCGCGCAGTGCTTCTGCGGCCAGTTTGCCCTGTGCGCCGCCGCGCGCGGCCTGTTCGGCGTGCATCAGCAGTTCGCGTTTGACGGGTTCGGCGGGATAGGGGCGGGTGTCGGGGAGATAGCGGTGTTCTGACATGGTGTTTCTGCCTTTGTTTTGATGTGTCGGGTGAAAGGCGGCGATTATAACGCAAACCGTATCTTGAAAGGCCGTCTGAAAGCATCGGGGCGTTTTTCAGACGGCCTTTTTCCGCCGCGTGGGGCGGAAGCGGGTTTTACGGTAAAATGGTGCCGATTTTACGACACCGGAAACAAGGAGCGACCATGTCCGCCGAGCTGGAAAAACAACTGCTGCCGCACCGCAATGCGATAGACGAAATCGATGCCTCCGTTTTGAAGCTGCTGAACGAACGCGCCGTCCATGCGCGCGCCATCGGCGAATTGAAGGGGACGGGCGCGGTATACCGCCCCGAACGCGAGGCGCAGGTGTTGCGGCGGATTAAGGAATTGAACCGGGGCCCGCTTTCGGACGAAGGCGTGGCGCGGCTGTTCCGCGAAGTGATGAGCGAATGCCTGGCAGTGGAACGCCCGCTGACCATCGCCTACCTCGGCCCGGCCGGCACGTTTACCCAGCAGGCGGCCGTCAAGCATTTCGGCCACGCCGCCGACACGGTGGGCTGCAATACGGTGGACGAATGTATGCGGCAGGCCGAATCCGATCAGGCCGATTATGCCGTCGTGCCGCTGGAAAACTCCACCGAAGGTTCGGTCGGCCGCACGCTGGATTTGCTGGTGTCCTCGCCGCTTCATGCCTGCGGCGAAGTGGTGTTGCGCATCCACCACCAGTTGTTGCGCAACCGCGGGGGGCTGGACGGCGTGCAAACCGTTTACGGCCACGCGCAGGCCTTGGCGCAGTGCCACGACTGGCTGGGCAAAAACCTGCCGGACAGCATCGTTCGCGTACCGGTGTCGAGCAATGCCGAAGCCGCGCGGCTGGCGGCGGCAGACGGCTCCGCGCTGGCCGTTGCGGGCATAACCGCCGCCGAAATCTACGGCCTTACTGTTTTGGCGCGGAACATCGAAGACGAGCCGAACAACACCACGCGCTTTCTGGTGTTGGGCAAACAGGACACTGCGCCGAGCGGGCGCGACAAAACCTCGCTGCTGTTTTCCACCCCCAACCGAGCCGGCGCCGCCGCCGAACTGCTCACACCGTTCAGCGAAGCGGGCATTTCGATGACCAAATTCGAAAGCCGTCCGAGCAAAACCGGCTTGTGGGAATATGTGTTCTTCATCGACATCGAAGGCCATAAGGACGACGAAACCGTCCGCCGCGTCTTGGCGCGTTTTGCCGAGCGCAACGTCTTCGTCAAAATCATCGGCTCTTACCCCGTGGCCGTGCTGTGATGGCGAAACCGGGGAAACGCCCCGTGCGGCAGCCCCTTTCAGACGGCCTCCATGCCTTTAACACCCGACTAAGAAAACAGAGATGGAAAATATCTTATTGCGGCAACTGGAAAACGTGCTTTGCGAAGGCATGAAGGTTCCCGAAGAGTTGCGCCGGCTTTATCAATGGATTGAAGACAACGGTTTTTACGAAGACCGCGAAGGCATCCGCTACGGCTATCTGTACCCGCAGCAGGCGTTACGGGACAGTTGGACCGATACCGAACGCGAAGGCGGCACCATCATCTCGTTTTATTCAGACAGCAGGGAGGAACAGGACGAAACCGTTACCCACTACTACGGCAATAAGGATGAAGAAATAAGCAGCCGTCTGTGCATATTCGGCCAAACGGGCGCGGATGGTTCGATGGGCGCACTGTGGCTGGACGACGAAGGCGAAACGCGAATCGTCCACCTCGGCTCCGGTTCGGGTTCCACCATGCTGTGCACGCTGGCGCAAAACGGCTTGGATTTCCTGCGCCTGCTGGCCATCGGCTACGACGAAATCTGCTGGGATTCCGAACTGCCGCTGCCGCCGAACCACGACAAAGACGAACTCTTTGTCAAACCCAACCTGCCTTTCCGCGCATGGGTGGAAAACACCTTCCGCATCACCATCCCCGAATTGGGCACGGAGATTGTTACCCCCGTACAGATGGGGGAACAGGAAAGCAAGGGCGATTCGTTTGTCGAATGGTCGAACAAGGTGGTGAGGTAAAGCATGATGGAAAATCCCGCCTGCGGCTTCCAAGCGGAAACCGTCCCGCCCGCCGCCTGCGCCATACTCGGCTTCGGCTACCTCGGCCGTCCGCTGGCCGAGCGGCTCTATCAGCACGGCTGCCGCGTCTCCGCACTGAAAAGACGGCTCACGTCCGACGACATCAACCTGCCCATCGGGCTGCACACCGCCGATTTAAACCAAACCCCGCTTTCAGACGGCCTCTTCGCCTGCTGGCAGGGCATTCCGACTTGGATTTGCCTGCTGCCCCCTTCGGCCTTCGCTGATTATCCCGCACTGATTGCGGCATGGGTCGCGGCAGCGGAACGGTATGGCGCGGAACATCTGATTTTTACCGGCAGCATAGGCGTTTACGGGCGGCGGGAGCGGGTGTGCGACGAAGACAGCCCGCCCGATGACGGAGATGAAAAAGCCGTGCGGCTGCTGGCGGCGGAGCAGGCGGTGCTGGCAAGTAGCGTGGCCGCCACCGATATTTTGCGGCTGGGCGGCCTCTACGATGCCGAGCGGCATCCGCTGGCGACCGTTGCCAAAAACGCAGGCCGTCTGAAAGGCGGGGAAGCGGTCAATATGCTGCACCGCGACCGCGCCGTTTCCGCCCTGTTTCAGACGGCCTGTACGCCCGACGGACACCGCCTGAGGAATCTGGTGGAGACCCCGC
This sequence comes from Neisseria sp. P0008.S010, assembly GCF_051962715.1. NCBI lineage: Bacteria > Pseudomonadati > Pseudomonadota > Betaproteobacteria > Neisseriales > Neisseriaceae > Neisseria > Neisseria sp. P0008.S010. The sequence continues at coordinate 1,003 of NZ_JBQCVA010000057.1, read as the reverse complement.
ACCCGTCCCGCCGGAGCTTCTACGCCGCCGAGGCCGCCAAACTCGGCCTGCCCGTGCCGCAATTTGCCGAAGGCGGCGGACGGGGCAGGACGGTGCAAACCCGATACGGCGATTTTTCTGCTATATTGCAGCTTGCCGATACGGCGGGATAAAACACACGGCCGGCGCGGGCGGTTTGAGGCCGTCTGAAAAAACGCCGGACAGACAGAGACACGCAACGCGACACCGCACAAACAATGAGGCCGTCTGAAAGCAAGCCCTAACGGAGCCCAACCGTTCAGACGGCCTCGAAAGACAGAAAACGATATGCCGACACTTTCCATATTCAACCACATCATCCGTCAAAACCCCGAAACGCAGGCCGTGCTGGCGGGCTACAATGGCATCGTCCTCACCATCCGCGCCGCCGGTTTCACCCTGCACGGCCGCTTCAACAGCGAAGGCCTGCTCGAACACAGCCCGCACGCCGCCGATGCCGTGCTGGTGTTCCGCGACAGCGTATTACGGAAAATGCTGAACGGGCAGCAGCCCGGCGTGGGCGATTTTGAAATCGAAGGCGATATGGCCTTGGGCTTCAGGCTGCTAACCGTCATCGGCGGCCTGCGCTATCGGGCCGACCGCGATTTGAGCCGCCTGTTCGGCGAAGAGGCGGCGGAACGCATAGGCGGGCGCGGACGGAAAATCGCCGGCACGCTGAAATCAATCGGCCGCAGCCTGTTGGAGCAGGGCGCGGATTTTTCCCGGGAACCCGAATCGCCCGTGGTTTCGCGCGAAGAATTCGAGCAGTGGGCGGAAGAGGTCGAACGCCTGCGCGACGACATCGCCCGCCTGCATGCGCGCTTGGATAAGTTTGAGCGCGATTGGTAAATCCGAATATCATTCGATAAAAAGGCCGTCTGAAAACCTGTTCCGCTTGGTTGGAACTTGGTTTTCAGACGGCCTTTTGTATTAGACCTCTTGCGAAAATATTCATCCCATCGCATTAACCAGTCCTGCAATCAGA
>NZ_JBQCVA010000056.1:0-14303 GCF_051962715.1 Neisseria sp. P0008.S010 | reverse complement strand
GAAGGTGCTCATGAGAAATCCCCTAAATGTCTTGGTGGGAATTTAGGGGATTTGGGGGGATTTTGCAAAGGTCTCAGCCGGTCAATAGCGGGGCATGGCAGGGTCGATTTCGCGCGCCCACGCGTCGATGCCGCCTTTCAGGTTTGCCGTTTGCTCAAAGCCGGCGTCGGCCAGATAGAGGGCGCAATATTGGCTGCGGATGCCGTGGTGGCAATAGACGACGATTTCTTTGCCGTCCGGCAATTCGTTTTGGCGCATGGACAGTTCGTTCATCGGAATCAGAATGCTGTTCGGCAGGCGGCAGAGAGCGGCTTCTTCCGGTTCGCGTACGTCCAGCAGCAGGATATCGGAGGATGCGGAGAGTTTGTCTTGCAGTTGTTGCGGGGTCAGTTGCGGGATGTCGTACATAATCGGATTTCGGTTTGTGTGAATGCGGTTTGCCGTTTTCAGACGGCCTTTGAGTAGAAACGGCCGGGTGGAAATGCCCGGCCGCAAGCTGCATCATGGAAGTATGGTTTAAAAATCGAATCCGCCGAAAGGAGCGGCTTTTTTGCCGTTCAAGTTGGGAATCAGGGTGTCGAACAGTGTTTTTTCGCTGAAACTGTCGCCGTTCCGGGTAATCAGGCGGGCGCGCTGAACGGGATGGCTGCCGGTAACGGCAATCAGGCGGCCGCCGTCGCGCAGCTGCTGTTTCAGGATTTCGGGGATGTCGTCCACCGCGCCGCCGATGTATACGGCATCAAACGGGGCGGAGGCATTTTGCGTCCTCAGGCCGTCGTTGGTTTGGAAGACGATGTTGTCGTAGCCCAATCCGTCCAGTACGGCTTTTGCGCGTGCTTGTTGTTCGGGGTCGATGTCGACGGTAACCACTTCCGCCGCCAGTTTGGAGAAGACGGCTGAGGCATAGCCCGAACCGGTGCCGATTTCCAGCACTTTGTCGGTCTTTTTCAAGGCCAGCCCCTGAATCATGCGGGCGACGATTTTCGGTTCCAGCATGGCACCGCCGTTGGGCAGTGTCAGCGCAAGGTCGGCGTAGGCATAGTTTTTCTGTTCTTCGCCGACAAAGGCTTCGCGCGGGATGGCTTCCAGTGCGTCGAGAAGGTCGAAGTCCAACACGTCCCACGGACGGATTTGTTGCTCGACCATATTGAAACGTGCTTTTGCAAAGTCCATTTTGTGCTCCGTTGTTTTGCTTCGGTGTGGCAGACGGCGGGATTATAAAGGTTTTAGTGTGGCTTTGACAGTTGGCGGATAATGCCGGTTGTCGGTGGAGGCCGTCTGAAGGGCGGGGTAGGGCGGTTGGCGGCCTTTTCAGACGGCCTCTGCCAGTAGCCAGTGCTGCAGGCCGATTAAGGTTTTTGCATCTTGGATTTCGTTGTTTCTGATGGCGGCCAGTACTTCTTGGCGGTCAAGCAGCACGGTTTCGACAAATTCGTCTTGGTCGGGATGCAGTTTGCTGCTTTTGCTGATGTTGAAGGCGCGGTAGAGATACATTTTTTCGTCGCAGAATCCTGGCGCGGTGTAGAAGGTGGCGGCCAATTCCACTTTTTCGGCGGCATAAGGCGTTTCTTCCGCCAGCTCGCGTAGGGCGCAGGTGGCAGGGTCTTCGCCTGCGTCGAGTTTGCCGGCCGGCAGTTCGAGCAGGGCTTGGCCGGTGGCGTAACGCCATTGGCGGACAAAGACGATTTTGCCGTCTGGGGTTTCGGCTAAAACGCAGGCCGCCCCGGGATGGCGGATGACGATGCGTTTGCTGTTATTGCCGTTGGGCAGGCGGACGGTGTCGCAGGCGATGGTGACAAATGTGCCGTTGAAAATGGGTTCGCTGCCGATTTGGGTTTCGGTTAAATCCATGATGCTTTCCTTGATGGTGTTCGGGCCGTCTGAAAAGGCGGCGGCTGTGATTATAGCGTTTTCAGACGGCCTTGAGGTTTGATTTGCCGTACGGGCTGGTGGAAATTAGAATATGGCGATTTTGGTTTGACAGGAAATAATATGAAAACGAAAGGTGTGATGTTGTCTATGCTGCTTTGCGCCGTTTGCACGGCATGGGCGGGCAATGACCGGGATGCGGAGAAAATCCGTTTGGTGGAAAAGATTTATCGGGAACAAGGTTTTATGAAATATGCCTCTCCTGAGTTTAAACGGATTGTCCGCAAGGGGGAGAAGATTGCCTATCGGGACGAGCCGATGGGGTGCGAGTTGTTCGAGCATTATCAATTGGGCTTCAGTAACGGCGACAGCGAAGTGCCGTGGGTGCAGAAATTGAAGATTTCCGTGCGTCCGAACGGCATGGTGCACGCGCATTATTTGGTCGAGGGAAAACGCCGGGTCGATAATGATTTCAAGATTTCCTGCAATGGCGGAAAGTGTGTGGTTGATGATGTGCTGTATGGGAAGTCCAGCTATCGCAAGGATCACGAATATATCGTGAAATTTGGAAAATGCCCTGAATAGGGAATGAATAAACGCTAAAAACCGCAAGCCGAATTTGATGCGATTGATACCGTTCAGGATTGTTTAAGCAGGATTTTTTGAAACCGGCTGTTTTGCGGGCCTGCCGCTTGCCTAAAGTCGGATATAAGAAAGCGGGAAAGTACAATTATAGTGGATTAAATTTAAATCAGGACAAGGCGACGAAGCCACAGACAGTACAAATAGTACGGCAAGGCGAGGCAACGCCGTACTGGTTTAAATTTAATCCACTATATGTGTACGGTAAAGTCCGGTTCGGTAGGAAAAAAGGCCTGAAAAGATGGGAAAACCAGACTGGTTAAGATAAAAGGCCGTCTGAAAATCGGTTTTCAGACGGCCTTAATAATGATTTGGAACAGGCTGATCAGTGATGATGGCCGTGCGGGCCGTGAACATGGCCGTGTTCGATTTCTTCTGCCGTCGCCGGGCGGATGCTTTCTATTTTGGCTTTAAAACGGATTTTCATGCCGGCCAGAGGATGGTTGCCGTTTACCACGACTTTGCCTTCCGCCACATCTTCTACGCGGAACACCACCACGTCGCCGTCAGGCATATCGGCTTCAAACATCATGCCGGGTTTGACTTCGGTCGGGAAAGCATCGGCAGATTCGATACGGATGAGATCGGAGTCATGTTCGCCGAAAGCATCGTCGGGCTGCAATACGACATCCACTTCGTCGCCAATGTTTTTTTCGTGCAAGGCTTCTTCCACTAAGGGGAAAATACCGTCGTAACCGCCGTGCAGATACACAATCGGCTGCTCTGTTTTGTCGATAAGCTGGTCGTTGGCGTCAAACATTTCGTAATGCAGGCCGACGACGGTGTCTTTTTTAATCATGGATGTCTTTCGGAATTAGGTTAGTAAAGACTACATTGTAACATAGTAGCCGTATGTACTTAGTTATTTGCTATGGGGCTTAGGGGAATGCAGCCAACCCCCTGCTATTTGAAGATTATTGTTGCGTTTTTACTACGTATAAACCGATATTGTGGTAAATAAATATTTTATGTGGATGTTTAACCGGAGTATCAGAAAATGATGATTAACACAGTGATAGAAATGGAAAAATATAGCCAGGGCGGTGTTGAATATCTATGTTTCGTATATGTCTTTTGCATATATTTTGTTTCAAAAACGGGAGATTCTACTTTGCATAGGCTTAATGCTGTGTGATTCAGGTCAAAAGTATGATTGATTTTGCAGGAGCAGAGGGGCATAATTGCGGCGTTCAGCATGAATCTGCAAATATTTTCCATCTGGCCCAAACAGAGCCGGATGGTGTGTTTTTGCTGATATTTTATTGACTATAATATTGTTTTAAAGTTAGGTGTTTAATATGAAAAAATCTCTTTTGGCCGCTGCCCTGATGTCTTTGTTTTTGACCGCTTGTGGTGATAAAGCCGCTGATGCTGCCGCTTCTGCTACTAACGCTGCATCTACTGCTGTTACTGAAGCTGCATCTGCAGCATCTGCCGCTACTGAAGCTGCATCTGCTGCCGGCGAAGCTGCTGCATCTGCTGCTGAGGCTGCTGCATCTTCTGCTGAGGCTGCTGCATCTGCTGCTGAGGCTGCTGCATCTGCTGCCAGCAAATAATTTTGTAAAGCATCATTCTCAAAAAGGAGCGCTTCGGCGTTCCTTTTTGTTTTGACCATTGTCGGTTTGATGCAGTTCAGAATGGTTGAAATCAGCCTATCCGTCCCTATGCGGAGACAGGCCGTCTGAAAACCTTTTTCAGACGGCCTGTCTGTTTCCATTATAATTCCGCGTTCCATTGTCAATATTCAAACGCTATGTCTGCTATTTACCAACAACTTGCCGCCTTGCTGCTGCCGCAGGAAATTCTGTCCGAGCCTGCAGGCCTGCTGACCGACCAACGCCGCCGCTATACCGGAACGGCCGATTTGGTGTTGCAGCCGCAAAGCGTGGAGGCGGTGCAAACCATCATGCGTTTTTGTTTCGGGCACCGCATCCCTGTTACCCCGCAGGGCGGCAATACCGGACTGTGCGGCGCGGCTGTGCCGAGTGGCGGCGTTTTGCTGAATTTAAGCCGTCTGAACCGCATCCGCAACATCAGTACGGCTGACAATGCGGTTACCGTTGAAGCGGGTTGCGTGCTGCATGACGTGCAGCAGGCGGCGGAAGGTGCGGGTCGGTTTTTTCCGCTCAGCCTGGCCAGCGAAGGATCGTGCCAAATCGGCGGCAATATCGCCTGCAATGCGGGCGGGCTGAACGTGTTGCGTTACGGCACGATGCGTGATTTGGTAATGGGTTTGGAAGTGGTGCTGCCGGACGGCGAATTGGTTTCGCACCTGCATCCGCTGCACAAGGACACCACGGGCTACGACCTGCGCCAACTGTTTGTCGGCAGCGAAGGCACGCTGGGCATCATCACCGCCGCCACGCTGAAACTGTTTGCCCTGCCGAAAAGCCGCGAAACCGCTTGGGTGGGTGTGAACGGCATTGGGCAGGCGGTCGAATTGCTGACCCTGATTCGGGAACGCTTTGCCGAACGCCTGTGCAGTTTTGAATTGATCAGCCGCTTTGCTTTGGAACTGTCGTCCGAATACAGCGGTATTACGCCGCCGACCGATGCGCCATGGCACATTCTGTTGGAATTGACCGACTCGCTTTTCCGTGGCGATTTGGCCGACCTGTTGGCCGAAACCTTGATGGAGCATGGTTTCGACAACAGTATTTTGGCTCAGTCGGAAAGCGGGCGGCGCGATATGTGGACGTTGCGCGAAAACATTTCTGCCGCCCAACGCCGTCTCGGCGCGAGCATCAAACACGACATTGCCATGCCGATTGCGCGGGTGGGTGAATTTGTCGCCAACTGCGGCCATGCCTTACAGGCGGCTTTTGCGGGCATAGACATCGTGGTATTCGGTCATTTGGGCGACGGCAGCCTGCATTACAACACTTTCCTGCCGCAAACTTCAGACAACGGTGTTTATGCTTATGAAGATGCGGTCAATAAGGTTGTGTACGAAAACGTGCTGGCCTGCGACGGTACGATTGCCGCCGAGCACGGTATAGGCCAAGTGAAAAACCACTGGCTGCCGCGTGTGCGGAGCACTGCCGAAATCGCCCTGATGCGTGCGGTCAAGGCTGCTTTCGACCCGCACAATATGATGAATCCGAACAAACTTTTGCCGGAGCAGCCGTAATGTGCAAACGCCTTATCCGCCATGCCGCCTGCCTGCTGTTTTTATCATTCCCCGCATTGGCGGAGGCCTTCGACTGGCATACGCCGGCAATGGACAGCCGTTTGTGGAAAATCAGCAAGGCCGGCCAGCCCGATTCTTATCTTTTGGGAACGCACCACGTCGGCCGCAGCGGCGATGCCTTGCCCGACAACATCCGCCGCATCCTGCAGAAAAGCGACCGGCTGATAACCGAAGTCGCCATGCCGTCCAAGCCCGATGCCGCATCAGCCGCCGGTTTGGACGATATGACGCCTTGGGGTGCGCTGATGCTGCAGGCTTCCGTCAAGCCGCTGGGCTTTCAGACGGCCTCAGGCATAGACCGCCTGCTTGCCCGTGCCGCCGAGCAATACCGCATACCCGCCGACAGTTTGGAGCGTTATCAGGACATCACGCGTCCTTATGAAACCCTGCCGACCGCGCGCATTGCCGAACTCATCGTCGCGAACAACCGCCATCCAGAACAAACCGCCGCCCAAATCGAACGGCAATACGCACTGTATCATTCAGGCCGTCTGAAAGAACTGATGCGCCTTTCCGCAGACAGCAGCGAATACAGTAAAGGATTGCCGCCGCAGAGCACGGCTTTCTGGCAAAATTGGCTGGAACAAAGCGTACTGCTGCCGCGCAACCGCGCGTGGCTGCCGAAAATTTTGAACGAACTGCCCAAACGCCGAAACCTGATTGCCGTCGGCATCGCCCACCTGCCCGACGAAAACGGCCTGATTATGCAGTTACGGCGGCAGGGTTATACGGTCGAACCTGTTGCCGAATAGACAAAAGGCCGTCTGAAAGCCCGAAAAACATCATGCAAGAAACCACCGACAAAACCGTATACCTCTACACCGACGGCGCATGCAAAGGCAATCCCGGCACGGGCGGCTGGGGCGCATTGTTGCGCTACGGCCGGCACGAGAAAGAACTCTTCGGCGGCGAAGCCCAAACCACCAACAACCGCATGGAACTGACCGCCGTCATCGAAGGCCTGAAAGCCCTGAACCGCCGCAGCCGCATCGAAATCCACACCGACTCGCAATACGTTAAAAACGGCATGGAAAGCTGGATACACGGCTGGAAGAAAAACGGCTGGAAAACCGCCGCCAAACAGCCGGTCAAAAACGAAGACCTGTGGCGCGAACTCGACCGCCTGTGCGGCGAACACGACGTCGTTTGGCGGTGGGTAAAAGGCCATGCGGGGCATACGGACAACGAACGTGCGGACGCACTGGCTAACCGCGGCGCGGCAGCCGCAGCCGGCCGGGCAGGGCGGTCATAATGGGATGCAGGTGCTTCATTTTTACAAAAAACGGCTTACTCCGCTTTTACTGCCTTCATGCAAGGTATTCTGCTATATGATAGGGAATTGACGGTTTCGGCGGTTGCCGAATATCAAGATGCGTTCATCCGTTTTTATCGGGAGACAAACGCCTGATTTTCAAACGTGGCGGAAAAAAATGAAAACTTGTTTTTCAGACGGCCTCCCGACCGATTTCAACATCATCCAACCACAAGGAAACCTCATGAGATTTTTTTGGATAGTTATCCTGTTGCTGTTGTCGCCCTTATTGGCATTGCTGTTTTTCCGTAAAAACGGCAGTCAGGCTGCGCCGTCCGACAAATCCGACGCGCTGCTTGGGCATACCGGGCCAGCCGTATTGCTGGAAGAATCCGAATATTCGGAAGAAGAAGCAGACGACGAGTCCGCCGAAGCACTGTTCAGGCAATGGTTGGGCGTTATCTACCGCGACCAACCCGAAGAAGTGGACGCCATCATTGCCAACTTGAAAGAAAACGCCGACGATGAGGAAGAATTGGATTTCGGCAGCATCATTGAAAGCTTCTTTTTGCTGCACAATAATTTGAATGACACCGAGCATCTGTTTTCCGTGGATTGGAAAGACGGGGAAAGCTTTATCGGCTTTATCGCCGACATTGCCGACCGCTTCAACGCCAAACTGGAATGGAGCGAAGAACAAATGGAAGAAGGGCTGCCCGACCAACTGGCCTTGGCTGCCTATCCCGTGCTGCTGGCTGCCGGCGCCGTCCTCTACAGTGTGCAAACCGGCGGCGACTACTACACATTCATTGCCGTCCCACAACAGGATGCGGCCGATTTCGAGCACGCCTCCGAACAATACGGGTTGCAAATATGGCGCGCGGATTCTGAACCCGAATTTTGAATAAGGATGCAGGCCGTCTGAAAACATGACATTCCGCCCTGTCCGGAATATCCCTTTAACCCCCTTTCAGACGGCCTTTTGCATCTTGGGAGCGCATTCTGCCGACACGCAAGCCGTCATGCCAAGAAAACAAAATTATGCTAAACTCGCCGCTTTGTTTTCCGTCCCGCAGAACGGGGCTTCCATACCGAACGGGCTGCGGCCCATACACACCGACTAACTGAAAAAATTAAGGGTTTACGATGAGCGTAACACTAGAAACACTTGAAAACCTGGAACGTAAAGTAACGCTGTCCCTGCCTTGGAGCAGCATCAACGCAGAATGCGACAAGCGTTTGAAACAAACCGCGCGCAAAGCCCGCATCGACGGCTTCCGCCCCGGCAAAGCACCCTTGTCGATGATTCAATCCATGTACGGCGCCAGCATCCAAAACGACGTCATGAACGAATTGGCACAAAAAGTATTCTTCGACACCGCCGTTGCGGAAGGCTGGAAAATCGCCGGTATGCCGCGTTTGGAAGGCGTTGAAGGTCAAGACGACAAAGAAAACTTCTTGTTCTCCGGCGTATTCGAAGTCTTCCCCGAAGTGAAAGTCGGCGATTTGTCCGGCCAGGAAGTTGAAAAAGTGACCGCCTCCGTCGGCGATGCGGAAGTTGAAAAAACCATCGACATCCTGCGTCAGCAACGCACCCGCTTCAACCACACCGAACGTGCGGCCAAAGACGGTGACCGCGTCATCATCGACTTCGCAGGAAAAATCGACGGCGAAGCCTTTGCCGGCGGTTCTGCCGAAAACTATGCCTTCATATTGGGTCAAGGCCAAATGCTGCCCGAGTTTGAAGCAGGCGTGAACGGCCTGAAAGAAGGCGAAAGCAAAGACGTCGAAGTAAACTTCCCCGAAGACTACCACGGCAAAGAAGTTGCCGGTAAAACCGCCGTCTTCACCATTACCGTGCGCAACGTAGCCGAACCGGTACTGCCGGAAGTAGACGAAGTCTTCGCCAAAGCCTTGGGTATTGCCGACGGCAACATCGAAACCATGCGCGCGGAAGTGAAGAAAAACGTTGAGCGCGAAGTAAAACGCCGCGTAGACAGCCAAAACAAAGAAGCTGCAATGGAAGCACTGCTTGCCGTGAGTGAATTGCAGGTGCCGAACGCCCTGATTAACGAAGAAGCCGAACGACTGGCTGCGGAAATGAAGCAGAACTTCATCAACCAAGGCATGGCCGATGCGAAAAACCTAGACTTGCCGGCCGATATGTTTAAAGAGCAGGCCGAACGCCGCGTCAAATTGGGTCTGATTCTGGCCGAAGTCGTACAAGCCAACGGATTGGAGCCGAGCAAAGAGCAAATCGACGCAGTTATCGCCGACTTTGCCGAAAGCTACGAAGATCCGCAAGAAGTCATCGATTGGTATCACGCAGACAACAGCCGCCTGCAAGGCCCGACTTCCTTAGCTGTTGAAGCCAATGTAACCGACTTTGTACTGGGCAAAGCCAAAGTAACCGAAAAAGCTTTGTCGTTCGACGAAGTCATGGGCAACCAAGCCTAAGGCCGTCTGAAAAGCGAAACAAGCACCGAAGCTGCCGATGCGCTTTGGTGCTTTTTAAACAAAAGGAGCCGAGATGTTTCCCGAAATTACCAACAACACCCTGATTCCTACCGTTATCGAACAAAGCGGGCGCGGTGAAAGGGCTTTCGATATTTATTCACGCCTGTTGAAAGAACGCATCATCTTCCTAGTCGGCCCCGTTACCGACCATACGGCGAATCTGGTTGTGGCGCAAATGCTGTTTTTGGAAAGCGAAAATCCCGATAAAGACATTTTCTTTTACATCGACTCGCCCGGAGGATCGGTAACCGCCGGTATGTCGGTGTTTGATACCATGAATTTCATTAAGCCGGACGTATCCACCCTGTGCCTCGGCCAGGCTGCCAGCATGGGCGCATTCTTGCTGTCTGCCGGTGCGAAAGGCAAACGTTTCGCCCTGCCGAACAGCCGCATCATGATTCACCAGCCACTGATTAGCGGCGGCTTGGGCGGACAGGCTTCCGATATCGAGATTCATGCCCGCGAACTGATTAAAATCAAGCAGAAACTGAACGAATTGTTGGCCAAGCATACCGGCCAGCCTTTGGAAAAAGTCGAACGGGATACCGACCGCGACAATTTCATGTCTTCGGAAGCCGCCAAAGAATACGGCCTGATTGACGAAGTCATCGCCACCCGTGCGGATGCTTTTAAAGCAATGAGCAAATAAACCGGAAATTCCCAGGGATAACCTGTTTGATATAAGAAGGCCGTCTGAAAGATATGTTTCAGACGGCCTTCCTTATTGATGACAGCCCGACAGCGGACGAACATATGCTGATACGGGGCGTGCATCGAAACAATACGGTTTGCCAGGGGACGGGACGTACGTCTTTTGTTAACCATGCAAACCGACTATAACAGGCCAAATTTGGCGGGAGCCGATCCGGTACGACCGCAGGATTTCATCTCACCATACGCCCAGTATCGAAACAGAACGCCGTATCGTTTACCCTTTTAAAGTAGCGGCGATGAATTCTTCCTGTTTCGCTTTGGCGCGGCCGCTGTCTATAGCCTCCCTCGCCGCAGCCATGCCCTCCGTCAGGGAGGAGGCGACATTGCTGGCATATAGCGCGGCAGCGGCGTTGAGCAGCACGATATCCCGAGCCGCGCCTGCTTCACCTGCCAGCACGGCGTTCATCATGGACAGCGATTCCCGGCTGTCGGCTACCTTGATTTCATCCAGATTGCGCTGCAACGGCAGGCCGAACTGTTCGGGCGAAATGGTGTATTCGCGGATGGTGCCGTCTTTCAGTTCGGCCACATAAGTTTCGCCTGTGAGGGTGATTTCGTCCAGGCCGTCCGAACCGCAAACAACCAAAACATGTTGCGAACCCAGTTGTTGCAGAACGCGCGAGAGGATGCCGCACAAATCTTTGTGAAACACGCCTAAAAGTTGGTTGGGCGCGCCCGCCGGATTGGTTAGCGGGCCCAAGATGTTGAAAATGCTGCGGAAGCCGAGGGAGCGGCGCACGGGGGCAACGTAGCGCATGGCGCTGTGGTGGTTGGGTGCGAACATAAAGCCGATGCCGGTTTCTTCAATGGTTCGGGCCACTTGTTCGGGCGACAAATCGGTTTTCGCGCCCATTTGCTCGACGACGTCGGCAGCACCGCTGGATGAGGAAACGGAACGGCCGCCGTGCTTGGCTACTTTCGCGCCGGCAGCCGCGGCGACGAACATGGCCGTGGTGGAAATATTGAAGGTTTTCGCACCGTCGCCGCCTGTGCCGACGATATCGACCAGCCCGCTTTTGTCTGCTACGGGAACGGGGGTAGCAAATTCGCGCATCACGGCCGCGGCCGCAGTGATTTCGGAAACCGTTTCGACTTTAATCCTCAGGCCGGTCAGGATAGAGGCAATCTGTTCGGGCGGCACTTGGCCGCTCATGATTTGACGCATCAAGTCGGTCATTTCGTCGTAAAACAATTCGTTATTGCTAATCAGGCGTTCGATGGCTTGTTGCGGAGTAATCATAGCTGTTCCTTTCTTGTGATGGGTTGTAACAGGGCGGTATTGCCCCGAATCGCCACCCGGTATGAAGGTGGGTCGGAGATGCCGCTATGTCTTTGGCCGTCTGAAAGCGGCGTTGGCTTGGCGGAAAGGATGAGATTATAGCGGCTACCCCGTTTGTGCGTAAGAAAGGCCGTCTGAAACGCTGCCCCGTTTTTTCAGACGGCCTCAGGCATGGGGTGGTCATGATATTGAAAACGCGACAAACCGGCTTTGCGGTTTGATTTGGAAAATGTGTTAAGCCGATATGGTGGCGGCCGTTTCAAGGCAGGCTGTGTTTTTGTATGAGCCCTCAGATAGGAAGAGGCCGTCTGAAAACGGGAAATATGTTTTCAGACGGCCTTCTGATGAATGGGATTTAGCCCAAGTTATGCGCGTTTGCGGAATTCACCGGTACGGGTGTCGATTTCAATTTTGTCGCCGTTTTCCACGTAGGACATGACTTGGATTTCGGTGCCGCCGACCAGACGGGCGGTTTTCATCACTTTGCCCGAAGTATCGCCTTTAACGGCAGGCTCGGTGTATTCGACTTCGCGCACAATGATGGTAGGCAGTTCCACAGAAATCGGGTTGCCTTCGTAGAAGGTTACTTCGCATACGTCTTCCATGCCTTCGACGATGAATTTCAGCGCGTCGCCGATGTTGTCGGCTTCGATTTCGTATTGGTTGAATTCTTCGTCCATGAAGACGTACATCGGGTCGGCAAAATAGCTGTAAGTACAGTTTTTGCGGGCCAGGATGACGACGTCGAATTTGTCGTCGGCTTTATAGATGTTTTCGGAAGCCGCGCCGGTCAGCAGGTTTTTCAGTTTCATGCTGACTTTGGCGGAAGAGCGGCCGCCTTTGATGTATTCGGTTTTCTGTACCACCATCGGGTCGTTGCCGACCATGAATACGTTGCCTGCGCGCAGTTCTTGTGCGGTTTTCATGTTGCTGTTCCAATTCTGAAAGGTTTAAAAATCAAAGCGCGCCATTTTAGCGGTGTTTGATAAAGTTGGCTAGTTTTTCCGTTGCCGTTTGTTGCCTGAACAGGCGGTCTCGCCAGCTTTCCGCCACAGCCGCCCATCGGCTGTGCCCGTGGCGCAGGGTTTGCCAGTATTTCAGTCGTTGATGCGGGTTCAGACGGCTTTTGCCGTTCAATTCTTCGGACAGCGCGCGATGGGCTGTTGCCAATTCGGACGGGAATAGGGGATATATCTGCCGCCAAAATGCCGACAATTTGTCCAAATGCGTCATTTCGTCCTGCGGATAGATGTGCCAGAAAAACGGTTTGCCTGAAAGTTGGGCACGGACGAAGCTATCTTCGCCGCGTACAATCAGGCCGTCTGAACAATGCAGTAGGCGGTCAAACTCATCCTGAGGGACAAACGGTATCCGAACCAGCCGGACCGGGCCGGTTTGCAGGCTGTCGCCGTCGCACGTCAAACATCCCGAAGGAATGGCGACGGCCTGTTTCAGGCTGTCGATAATCTGTCCTCCCGCCAACAGCAGGGTTATCGGTTCGCCTGCGTCCTGCCACATTCTCAGCCAATCCGCCCATATCGGGCTTCGGTAGCCGAACAGCAGCCATTCCGGTGCATTTTTGAACGGCAGCCCCAGCCGTTTTCTGAAGGCATCGATGTCAAAATCAATCAGTTCGGCATAGTTTTTCTCCCGTAACAGGCCGCCGCTGCGTTCGTCAAAACCCATCAGCCAGAAATATTTCGCCGTTCCGTCGGTTTGCGGAGACGGTTTGCCGTGCATGGCCACAGCCCAATCCTCCGCACTCAGGTATTCCCAGTTCAGCCATAAGGCGTTTTGATCGCGTATATTTTTTTTCACGGCATCAGGCAGGCGGCAGCCGAAAGTTTCGATGACTATGTCGGCACGGTAAGACCATTGCGGCCACTCTTCCCCTTCCCGCCATACTTTCAGCCCTATGCCCGCATAACGGCAGGGAAGGGCGGGCAGGTCCGGGCATAAAGTACGCAAAGCAGTTTCATCGTCAAGCCACAACGTTACCTGCCAACCCAATTCGTTATACAAAATGCGCGACAAGCGCCAACTGACGCCGATGTCGCCGAAGTTGTCGATAACGGTGCAAAATAAATGACAGCAAAGAGTATCGGAATGAGGCATTGTGCGGATCTTTATATTTAAGCGGACAGCGGCGCGGTTTTACGCCGATTTACCGTTTTGTCAAGCGAGAAACAGCAATAAAATGCCGTTTATCCACATTGACAAAAATAATTGCCGATGTCGTAAGGAAATTTCATTTATCATGCTTGACAAGGTAAAAAATAATATAAAGCGTTGTATTTAAATAAAAATATGTATTGCTTATTTTTTAGGCAAATTAAGGGCAAACAATGATTCAACAGCAAAAGCCCTTGTCGCCCACACTGTATTCACAAAGTTATCCACAGATTTTGTGGGCAACTCAAAGACGCCTTGTTTTATCGGGAAATTTGTTAAAAAATGACAAAGGACTGAACCTGGTTGGCAGTGATAACTGCAGATTCTTTGCTCGGATACGCTTTCTCCAATAAGCGTTTTGCCTCCTTATATTGAAGGCGTAATATGTACGGATGATAAATATATCTGTGGGAAATCATCGCGTTGTTTACACTACAGGTTGAGAAAAGTAAGCCTGCAATACCTCAAACGGCGTATCGCCATTCAAACTGCGGTGCGGCTTCACAGTGTTATAGAAATTAACAAAGCGGCACAACTCCTTTCGCCGGTGTTCCGGACTGTCAAACAACTGTTTCTCATGCCACATCTCCATCAGGGTGCGGATAACCCGTTCCGCCTTACCGTTGGTCTGCGGACGGGCAACCCGGGTAAACTTTTGACCAATCCCG
>NZ_JBQCVA010000055.1:0-14451 GCF_051962715.1 Neisseria sp. P0008.S010 | reverse complement strand
AGAAGGTGCTCATGGAAAATCCCCTAAATGTTCTGGTAGGAATTTAGGGGATTTTGGGGGGATTTTGCAAAGGTCTCGGTTTAAATTCAGACGGCCTTTACGTTGTTTCAAACAATGCCGGTTTGAATCCTTCAAATTTACTTTTGCTCAATTTAATTTAGCATAAATCAAGTCCTACTTTGCAAAGATTGACAAAAAATGGCGGTGTAAAGTATAAACGGCCTGTCGCAATACCGACGGGCAGCTGCCCGTCAAATAAGACGATGTTAAAAGAAAAACCTTAAAGAAAGAGTAGAACTTATGAATCCCATGTATATCACCTTCGCCATTTATCTGGTGGCGGTTTTGCTGATCGGCTTGGCCGCGTATTTCTCAACCCGAAATTTTGACGACTATATTTTGGGCGGCCGCAGCTTGGGCCCGTTTGTAACGGCCATGTCTGCCGGTGCGTCCGATATGTCGGGCTGGCTCTTGATGGGCTTGCCCGGCGCGATTTATTTGAGCGGTCTGAATGAGGCTTGGATTGCCATCGGTTTGGTCGTCGGCGCGTATTTCAACTGGCTTTTGGTGGCGGGCCGTCTGCGCGTGCATACCGAATATGCCAATAATGCGCTGACGTTGCCGGATTATTTCTTCCACCGTTTTGGTGCAGGCGGCCATTTGATGAAAGTGGTGTCTGCAATTATTATCTTGTTTTTCTTCACCATTTATTGTGCTTCCGGCATTGTGGCCGGCGCAACTCTGTTCCAGAGCCTGTTTGAAGGCATGACTTACACCCAAGCCATGTGGTTGGGTGCGGGTGCGACCATCGCCTATACTTTCTTGGGCGGTTTCTTGGCGGTCAGCTGGACGGATACGTTGCAAGCTTCTCTGATGATTTTTGCACTGATTTTGACACCGGTCATGGTGTATTTGGGCCTGGGCGGTGCGGATCAGATGTCTGCCGCGATTCAGAGCGTTGCTGCAGGAACGGGCAAGGAATACGGCAGCCTGTTTGCGGGGACGACCGTTATCGGCATTATTTCCACTGCCGCATGGGGCTTGGGCTATTTCGGCCAACCGCACATTTTGGCCCGCTTTATGGCGGCGGAAAGCGCGAAATCGCTGGTGTCCGCCCGCCGCATCGGCATGACTTGGATGATTTTGTGTTTGGCGGGTGCGGTGGCTGTAGGCTATTTCGGCATCGCTTATTTCGGTGCGCATCCGGAGCATGTCAATGAAATGCACGGTAACCACGAACGCATCTTCATCGCCTTGTCCACCCTGTTGTTCAACCCTTGGATTGCCGGCATTATCTTAAGTGCGATTTTGGCTGCCGTGATGTCCACTTTGTCTTGTCAGTTGCTGGTATGCTCCAGCGCGATTACCGAAGACTTTTACAAAGGCTTTTTGCGTAAAAACGCGCCGCAATCGGAATTGGTATGGGTTGGCCGTCTGATGGTATTGGCGATTGCCGTTATCTCGATTCTGATTGCGTCCGATCCGAACAGCAAAGTATTGGGTTTGGTATCTTATGCTTGGGCGGGCTTTGGTGCGGCGTTCGGTCCGGTGGTGATTTTGTCGGTATTGTGGAAACGCATCACGGCATACGGTGCTCTGTCCGGCATGATTGCCGGTGCGCTGACTGTGGTGGCATGGGCCGAGTGGGTTAAAAAACCTGCTTTGGCAGCACATGAAACCGGTCTTTTAACCATGTATGAAATTGTTCCCGGCTTTATTGCCTGCTTGGTTGTCGCTATTGTCATTTCACTTGCCGACAAAGAGCCGTCGAAAGAAATCCAAGAACGCTTTGAAAAAGCCGATGCCGATTACCGTGCGGCGAAGTAGTCCCTTTTCAGACGGCCTATATCTGCAGGCTGTCTGAAACATTTTATGACAGGAATATTGTCATAACTCAAAGTAAGCCCCTTGTTTCTAACCGTTAAATTTATTACGATATTATAAATTTCAGACGGCCTTCCGCTGTGTAGGAAAGGCCGTCTGAAAACGCTACCGAAACCTTTTGGAGAACCTGAAATGTTCGATTTTGCCTTTCCCAACCAAACCCCATTGCGCCAAGCCGTTACCGATGCCTACCGCCGCGACGAAATCGAGGCCGTGCAGGATATGCTGCAACGCGCCCAAATGAGCGACGAAGAACGTAAAAACGCCGACGAACTGGCGCGCCGCCTGGTTACGCAGGTGCGTGCCAACCGCACCAAAGCCAGCGGCGTGGATGCGCTGATGCACGAATTTTCCCTATCGAGCGAAGAGGGCGTGGCACTGATGTGTCTGGCCGAAGCCCTGCTGCGTATTCCCGATGCCGAAACCCGCAACAAACTTATTCAAGACAAACTGTCCGAAGGCAACTGGCGCAGCCACTTGAACAACAGTCCGTCCCTGTTCGTCAATGCCGCCGCATGGGGCTTGCTGATTACCGGCAAACTCACTACCTCGAATAATGACGATACCTTGGGCGCGGCCTTGACCCGCCTGCTGGGCAAAGGCGGCGCACCGCTTATCCGCCAAGGCGTGAATTACGCCATGCGCCTGCTGGGCAAGCAGTTCGTTACCGGGCAAACCATCGAAGAAGCCCTGCAAAACGGCAAAGAGCGCGAAAAAATGGGCTATCTCTATTCTTTCGACATGCTGGGCGAAGCAGCCTTTACCCAAGAAGATGCCGACCGCTATTACAACGACTACGTTCAGGCCATCCACGCCATCGGCAAAGACGCGGCCGGAAAAGGCATATACGAAGGCAACGGCATTTCGGTCAAACTTTCTGCTATCCACCCGCGTTATTCGCGCGCCCAACACGGCCGTGTGATGGGCGAACTGCTGCCGCGCCTGAAAGAACTCTTCCTGTTGGGCAAACAATACGACATCGGTATCAACATCGACGCGGAAGAAGCCAACCGTTTGGAACTTTCGCTCGACCTGATGGAAGCACTGGTTTCCGATCCCGACCTGGCCGGATACAACGGCATCGGCTTCGTGGTTCAGGCCTATCAGAAACGCTGCCCCTTCGTTATTGACTATTTAATCAACCTTGCCCGCCGCAACAATCAGAAACTGATGATTAGGCTGGTAAAAGGCGCGTATTGGGACAGCGAAATCAAATGGGCGCAAGTGGACGGCATGGACGGCTACCCCACCTACACCCGCAAAGTCCACACCGATATTTCCTATCTGGCCTGTGCGCGCAAACTGCTCGACGCGCAAGATGCGGTGTTCCCGCAATTCGCCACCCACAACGCCTACACGCTGGCTGCGATTTACCAGATGGGCAAAGGCAAAAACTTCGAGCACCAATGCCTGCACGGTATGGGCGAAACCCTGTACGACCAAGTGGTCGGCCCGCAAAACCTCGGCCGCCGCGTGCGCGTGTACGCCCCTGTCGGCACGCACGAAACCCTGCTCGCCTATCTGGTGCGCCGCCTGTTGGAAAACGGCGCGAACACTTCGTTCGTCAATCAGATTGTCGATGAAAACATCAGCATCGACACACTTATCCGCAGCCCGTTCGAAACCATCGCCGAACAGGGCATCCACCTGCATCCTGCGCTGCCGCTGCCGCGCAATTTATACGGCGAAGGCCGTCTGAATTCCAAAGGAATCGACCTGAGCAACGAAAATGTTCTGCAACAACTGCAAGAAGAACTCAACAAAGCGGCCGCGCAATCCTACTGCGCCGCATCCATCATCAATGGCGAAGCACGCGCCGCACAGGATGAACAACCGGTGAAAAATCCGGCCGACCACAACGATGTCGTAGGTACGGTCAGCTTTGCCGATGCCGCCTTGGCACAGGAAGCCGTCGCAGCCGCCGTGTCCGCACAAACTGCTTGGCAGGCGACACCGGCTGCCGAACGCGCCGCCGCCCTGCGCCGTTTTGCCGACCTGCTTGAAGAACACATGCCGCAACTGATGATGCTGGCCGTACGCGAAGCAGGCAAAACCCTGAACAATGCCATCGCCGAAGTGCGTGAAGCCGTCGATTTCTGCCGCTACTACGCCGATCAGGCCGAGCAAACCCTGCCGGCGGACAGCCGCAGCGTCGGCACAATCGTCGCCATCAGCCCGTGGAACTTCCCGTTGGCCATCTTTACCGGCGAAGTTGTGGCCGCACTGGCTGCAGGCAATACCGTCGTGGCCAAGCCGGCCGAACAAACCTGCCTGATTGCCCATTATGCCGTCAAACTCATGCACGAAGCCGGCATTCCCGCCGAAGCCCTGCAACTCGTTTTGGGTGCGGGCGACGTCGGCGCGGCACTCACGCAAGACGAGCGCATCGGCGGCGTGATTTTCACCGGTTCGACCGAAGTCGCCCGCCTGATCAA
Source organism: Neisseria sp. P0008.S010 (assembly GCF_051962715.1). Taxonomy (NCBI): domain Bacteria; kingdom Pseudomonadati; phylum Pseudomonadota; class Betaproteobacteria; order Neisseriales; family Neisseriaceae; genus Neisseria; species Neisseria sp. P0008.S010. The sequence goes on along the minus strand of NZ_JBQCVA010000055.1, from coordinate 10,132 downwards.
CCAAACCCTGGCCAAACGCAGCGACAATCCTGTGCTGATTGCCGAAACCGGCGGCCAAAACGCCATGATAGTGGACAGCACCGCGCTGCCCGAACAAGTCTGCCTGGACGTGCTGAACTCCGCCTTCGACAGCGCGGGACAACGTTGTTCAGCCCTGCGCATCCTTTGCGTTCAAGAAGATGTCGCCGACAAGATGATCGCCATCATCAAAGGCGCGATGGACGAATTGGTCGTCGGTAAACCCGTGCAGCTCACCACCGACGTAGGCCCCGTCATTGATGCCGAAGCGCAGCAAAACCTACTTGCACATATCGAAAGAATGAAATCTGCCGCCAAGTCCTTCCATGAAGTCAAACTGGCTGCCGACGTCGATCCGCAAAACGCCACCTTTGTCCGCCCGATTTTGTTCGAACTGAACGACTTGTCCGAACTGAAACGCGAAGTGTTCGGCCCCGTGCTGCACGTCGTCCGCTACCGCGCCGGCGAACTCGACAGCCTGCTCGACCAAATCAACGGCAAAGGCTACGCCCTGACCCACGGTATCCACAGCCGTATCGATGAAACCGTAAACCACATCTGCAACCGCATCGAAGCGGGCAACGTATATGTGAACCGCAACATCGTCGGTGCGGTCGTGGGCGTGCAACCCTTCGGCGGGCACGGCCTGTCCGGTACCGGCCCCAAAGCAGGCGGCCCCTTCTACCTGCAACGCTTATGCCGTCTGAACGGTTGGATTGCGCCCGAGCTGACCAAAATCGGCGAAGCGGACGAAGCCGCCCTGAAACGGCTCGAGGCCGTCCTGCACGAACTGCCGCTGGACCCGCAGGAAAAACTTGATGTCGCCGCCGCATTGGGGCAGGCGCGTTTCCGTACCCTGCGCAACGCCGAAGCCGTTTTGCCCGGCCCGACCGGTGAACGCAACGCCGCAAGCTGGCGCGCGCCGAAACGCGTTTGGCTGTACGGCGGCAGCCTAGCCGCATCGTTTGACGCGCTGGCGCAACTGGCCGCATCCGGCATCACCGCCGTCGTGTCCGACCAACACCCGTTGGCCGCTTACTCCGGCCAATTGGACGGCCTGCTGGAAGTGTCTGCTACTCCTGCATCTTCGGCCATCAGCCATGTTGCCGCACTCGAACCGCTGCCTGCCGAACTCAAACAGACACTGGCCGAAAGCGGAGGCGCGCTGATCCGCATCCTGCCGTCTGAAAACGGTTTGGACATCCTGCAGGTGTTTGAAGAAATCTCATGCAGCATCAACACCACGGCCGCAGGCGGCAACGCCAGCCTGATGGCGATGGGCGACTGATGCCTAATTGAGCCATAAAGAAAAGGCCGTCTGAAAACATTTTTTCGGTTTTCAGACGGCCTTTATTGTTGAAAGAGGCGGAATAGCGTCATGAATCCGCAGCCGTACCGTTATATGCTGGGCAGACGGATTTTTTGCGATACCCGTTGGTGGTTCCCATCTGAAACGGAAATTAAAGGAAGACGGAAAGTATCATGCCATGAAAAAGGATTTCATCGTTTACGGCCAAGAACAGAGGGATATCGTGGCAGCCGGCATCTCGGCGGTGGCGGCCGTTTTGCTGGAAGGCAGCGAAGAAAGTAAGCGTTCTTTGCTGTTTTGTCTGGATTATTATCTCGATCCTTATTACGGCTGCCTGCATCCTGATTCGGATGGGATTTTTATTTTATTGCAGCAATGTTTTCTAACCGAACCCTCGTCGGAAGTCAGGGCGGATATCATGCAGTTGCTGAGTGATTATTGCGATTGCCCTTTAGATGTGTTGCGGCGGCATCTGCCAGACGTTCCCAAAGAGTGGAGGGAAGATGTATTGCGCCTGTTGGCAGAACCTTGAGACCTGCCTGTGCAGAGACTTTTGATGTGGGTCAGATAGAGCCGTTTTGTAGCGGGAATTTGGATGTGTGATATACACAGGAAGAGTAGAATTCTCATGGGGACGTTATATTTCTAAAGCATTCACGAAAGCATGTCCCCATATCCCTTCCCCTCGAATTAAGGAGTTCAGTATGAAAGCAGCACGTTTTTACGATAAAGGCGACATCCGCATCGAAGACATCCCCGAACCGACCGTTGCCCCCGGCACCGTCGGCATCAACGTCGCCTGGTGCGGCATCTGCGGCACCGACCTGCACGAATTTATGGAAGGTCCGATTTTCATCCCGCCCTGCGGCCATCCACACCCGATTTCCGGCGAGTCCGCGCCCGTAACGATGGGACACGAGTTCTCCGGTGTGGTTTATGCCGTCGGCGAAGGCGTGGACGATATTAAAGTCGGCCAACACGTTGTGGTCGAACCTTACATCGTGCGCGATGACGTGCCGACCGGCCCGGGCAGCAACTACCACCTCTCCAAAGACATGAACTTCATCGGCTTGGGCGGTTGCGGCGGCGGCTTGTCTGAAAAAATTGCCGTCAAACGCCGCTGGGTGCATCCGATTTCCGACAAAATCCCGTTAGACCAAGCCGCTTTGATTGAACCTCTGTCCGTCGGCCATCACGCCTACGTCCGCAGCGGCGCGAAAGAAGGCGACGTGGCATTGGTCGGCGGCGCAGGCCCGATCGGTTTGCTGCTTGCCGCCGTATTGAAAGCCAAAGGTATCAAAGTCATCATCACCGAATTGAGCAAAGCGCGCAAAGACAAAGCCCGCGAATCCGGCGTTGCCGACTACATCCTCGACCCGTCCGAAGTCGATGTCGTCGAAGAAGTGAAAAAACTGACCAACGGCGAAGGCGTGGACGTTGCATTTGAATGTACCAGCGTGAACAAAGTTCTGGATACTTTGGTTGAAGCGTGCAAGCCCACGGCCAATTTGGTTATCGTCTCCATCTGGAGCCACCCCGCCACCATCAACGTTCACAGCGTCGTGATGAAAGAGCTGGACGTGCGCGGCACCATCGCCTACTGCAACGACCACGCCGAAACCATCAAACTGGTGGAAGAAGGCAAAATCAACCTCGAACCTTTCATCACCCAACGCATCAAACTGGACGAACTGATTTCCGAAGGCTTCGAGCGTCTGATTCACAACAACGAATCCGCCGTGAAAATCATCGTTAATCCGAACCTGTAATATAAGCGGGAAAAAATAAAAAGGCCGTCTGAAAAATCGTTTCAGACGGCCTTTATGCTGTTTCAAGCAATTCAGCGTACTGCTTTTTCATCGGGCAGTACCAGATTCAGCACAATGGCCAAAATCGCGCACAGGCCCACGCCCGCAAAGCTGACGTTGCCGACCTTCACCAGCATCCCGCCCACGCCCGTGGTCAAAACCGAGCTGACAATCACCAGGTTTTTCGGTTTCATCAAATCTACTTGTGCGTCTATCAGTGTTTTCAGGCCGAGCGAGGCAATTGTGCCGAACAGCAGAATCATCACGCCGCCCATCACGGGTAGGGGAATCGAACCGAGGAAGGCGTTGAACTTGCCGAAAAAGGCCATGCAGATGGCGAATACCGCAGCCCAGGTCATGATGACGGGATTGCTGTTTTGCGTCAGCATCACCGCGCCGGTTACTTCGCCGTAGGTCGTTACCGGCGGCCCGCCGATTAAGCCCGCTACGCATACGCCCAAGCCGTCGCCCGCCAGCGTCCTGTGAAGGCCGGGGTTAGCCGCGTAGTCTTCGCCCGTTACCTTGCCCACGGCCAATACGCCGCCAATATGCTCGATTGCGGGCGCAATTGCCACCGGCAGCATAAACAACGCCGCCTGCCAGTTGATTTCCGGCTTGTGGAATTCGGGCACGGCAAACCATTTGGCCGCCGCGACATTCGCCGTATCCACCATACCCAGCATCCAGGCCAGCAGATAACCCAATGTTACGCCGATTAAAATCGGCACAAGCTTCATCATCCGGCTGCCGAATACGGCAATCACCACGGTAACGGCGAAAGTAAAGCCCGACAGCAGCAGGGATTGCACATAATCGTATTTTTGCTCACCGCCTGCCTGCCCCATCGCCATCTGCCCGGCCACGGCGGCCACGGACAGGCCGATAACCATAATCACCGGCCCGATGACCACCGGCGGCAGCAGCTTGTGCACCGCATCCAAGCCGCGCCATTTCACCAGTGCGGCAAAAACGAAATACATAAAGCCCGCCGCAAACAGGCCGAACATCGTGCCGCCCATGCCCCATTCCTGCATGGCGTAAATAATCGGCGCGATAAAGGCAAACGAAGAACCCAAAAAAATCGGCACTTTGCGGCCGGTGAGCAGTTGGAACAGCAGCGTGCCGATGCCCGCGCCCAAAAGCGCCATGGCGGGGTTCAAGCCCGTCAGCAACGGTACCAGAACCATTGCGCCGAAAGCGACAAATAAAATCTGCGCCCCCGCCACCGCTTGTTTCAAATATTGCATGATGACACTTTCTTTACAAAAACACGGCAGATTATAACGGTTGCCTGCCGCAAGGCAAAATCCTTCTTCAAGCTGTGCCGCATTTTGATGCGATGAGGCCGTCTGAAAACACGTTTTTCAGTTTTCAGACGGCCTCCTAAGCCATATCCGCTCAATAATGATGCTTACAACTCAATCCCTTTCAACTTCGCCACGGTGTTGATGTCTTTATCGCCGCGGCCCGACAGGTTGACCAGAATCACTTGGTCTTTGCCCATTTTCGGCGCGTTTTTCACCGCCCAAGCAACGGCGTGGCTGGATTCGAGCGCGGGGATGATGCCTTCGAAGCAGCACAATAAATCAAAGGCTTCGAGTGCTTCATCGTCTTTGGCGACGGTGTATTCGACGCGTTTGATGTCGTTCAGGTGGCTGTGTTCCGGGCCGATGCCGGGATAGTCGAGACCTGCGGAAACGGAGTGTGTCCCCAAAACTTGGCCGTTTTCGTCCTGCATCAGGTAGCTGCGGAAGCCGTGCAATACGCCGATGGGGGCTTTGCTGGTAATCGGTGCGGCGTGATCGGGGGTATCCACGCCCAAGCCGCCGGCTTCCACGCCGACGAGGCGCACGTTTTCTTCGCCGATATACGGGTGGAACAGGCCGATGGCGTTCGAGCCGCCGCCGACGCAGGCAACGGCGACGTCGGGTTGTCTGCCGATGGCTTCCTGCATCTGCGCTTTGGCTTCGTTGCCGATGACGCATTGGAAATCGCGCACTATTTCGGGATACGGCGCGGGGCCGGCGGCGGTGCCGATGATGTAGAACGTGTCGTCCACGCGGGCAACCCATTCGCGCATGGCTTCGTTCATCGCGTCTTTCAGCGTGCGGCTGCCGCTGTCGACGCTGACCACGTTCGCGCCCAATAATTTCATGCGGAACACGTTGGGCATTTGACGCTGGATGTCGTCCGCGCCCATGTACACGTCACAAGTCATGCCGAAGCGGGCGGCAACGGTGGCGGAAGCCACGCCGTGCTGACCCGCGCCGGTTTCGGCGATGACGCGTTTTTTACCCATGCGGCGGGCGAGCAATGCCTGACCGATGGTGTTGTTTACCTTGTGCGCGCCGGTGTGGTTCAAGTCTTCGCGCTTCAACCAGATTTGCGCGCCGCCCAAATGCTCGGACAATCGTGCGGCATGGTAAACGGGGCTGGGCCGGCCGACGTAGTATTTCAAATCGCGGTGGAACTCTTCCCAAAACGACGGGTCGTTTTTCGCTGCTTTATAGGCATCCGCCAGCTCTTGCAAGGCGGGAATCAGGGTTTCGGAGACATAAAGTCCGCCGTGTTCGCCGAAAAAGCCCTTCTCGTCGGGCGCGTGGTAGTTTTTCATTATTTAAGCCTCTTGATTGAATAAGAAGTTATTTTGCTCTGATTGTGTTCGTCCGCCATCAAAATAAGCGGCCGCTAATCAAGCCGGAATGAAAAACGAAATTCCGGCTTGGTTCGGGCTATGGTTTGCAGCATTATTCCTTATTGCCGTTACCCAACTGCGGCAATACCGAACCTTCGCCCAGCGACAACAAGCCGCTTTGCGAGTAGATACCCAGTTTGGCGCGGGTGTCGGTGATGTCGAGGTTGCGCATGGTGAGTTGGCCGATGCGGTCGAGCGGGGTGAACGCGGCGTCTTCGACTTTTTCCATGCTCAGGCGTTCCGGTTGGTAGGTCAGGTTGGGCGATTCGGTGTTCAGAATCGAGTAGTCGTTGCCGCGGCGCAATTCGAGGGTTACTTCGCCGGTAATGGCTTTGGCGACCCAGCGTTGGGCGGTTTCGCGTAACATGAGGGCTTGGCTGTCGAACCAGCGGCCTTGGTAGAGCAGGCGGCCGAGGCGCAGGCCGTTGATGCGGTATTGTTCGATGGTGTCTTCGTTGTGGATGCCGGTCACCAAGCGTTCGTAGGCGATGTGGAACAACGCCATGCCCGGGGCTTCGTAGATGCCGCGCGATTTGGCTTCGATGATGCGGTTTTCGATTTGGTCGCTCATGCCCAAGCCGTGGCGGCCGCCGATGCGGTTGGCTTCGAGGAAGAGTTCGACGGGGTCGGCGTATTCTTTGCCGTTCAATGCAACCGGCACGCCTTCTTCAAAGCGCACGCTGACCTCTTCGGGTTTGACTTCGACGCTTTCGTCCCAGAAGGCAACGCCCATGATGGGTTTGACGATTTTGATGCCGCTGTTGAGGAATTCCAAATCTTTGGCTTCATGCGTTGCGCCGAGCATATTGGAATCGGTGGAATAGGCTTTCTCCACCGACATTTTGTAGTTGAAACCGTTGGCAATCAGAAATTCGCTCATTTCGTGGCGGCCGCCGAGTTCGTCGATAAATTGTTGGTCGAGCCAGGGTTTGTAGATTTTCAGCGCGGGATTGGTCAAGAGGCCGTAGCGGTAGAAACGCTCGATGTCGTTGCCTTTGTAGGTGCTGCCGTCGCCCCAGATGTTGACGTCGTCTTCCTTCATGGCGGAAACGAGCATGGTACCGGTAACGGCGCGGCCCAGAGGCGTGGTGTTGAAATAGGCGATGCCGCCGGTGGAAACGTGGAACGCGCCACATTGGATGGCGGCGATGCCCTCATGTGCCAACTGCGCGCGGCAGTCGATTAGGCGGGCGTTTTCCGCACCGTATTCCATCGCTTTTTTGGGAATGGCATTGTAGTCGTCTTCGTCGGGCTGACCGAGGTTGGCGGTGTAGGCGTAAGGCAGCGCGCCTTTGAGTTTCATCCACAACAGCGCGGCAGAGGTATCGAGGCCGCCGGAGAAGGCGATGCCGACTTTTTGACCGATGGGGAGGTGTTGCAGGATAGTATTGTTTTGGCTCATGGGGGATTCTTCCTTCAGACTTGAAAAACGGGTTCCATTATCTTATAAATAGAGCATATTGTCAGCCGTGAGGCCGTCTGAAGATTTTCAGACAGCCTCCAAGAAGAAACCCCATTTATGAACGCTTTCAACCTCATCATCATCGGCGACGAAATCCTGCACGGCAGCCGCCAAGACAAGCATTTCGCCTTTTTCAAATCCCTGCTGGAATCACGCGGGCTGAAACTCAATCAGGTGCAATACCTGCCCGACGAACCCGATTTGCTGGTCAAACAACTGCGCCGAAGCTTTTCAGACGATCTGCCGACTTTCGTTACCGGTGGTATCGGCTCCACGCCCGACGACCACACCCGCCAAGCTGCCGCCGCCGCTTTGGATTTGCCCGTCGTCCGCCATCCCGAAGCCGCCAAGTTCATCGAAGCCGTTACCCTTAAACGCGGCGAACCTCTTGACGCCCCCGAACACGCCCAGCGCCTGAAAATGGCGGATTTTCCCGCAGGCGCGGAACTTGTGCCCAACCCGTTCAACAACATCGCCGGATTTTCCATCCGCGAACATTATTTCTTCCCCGGCTTCCCCGTGATGGCGCACCCGATGGCGGAATGGGTTTTGGATACTTATTACGCCGACCGTTTCAACCAAACCGAACGCGGCAGCCGCAGCGTGTATGTATTCGGTCAGCCCGAATCACGCGTTGTCCCGATTATGGAATACGTCGAACGCACCTACTCCGGCGTGCGCTCTTACAGCCTGCCCAGCGTCGGCTGGCAAAATGCGGACGGAACGGCGGTCAAACCGCATATCGAGTTCGGCATCAAGGCGGAAGGCTGGGCGTGCCGCGATTTGGACAAAGCATGGGACGAAGTATTGCAGCGTTTGCGGAAACTGGGTGCAGAGTTAAAAGACAGGGCAGGATAAATACACACGAAAGGCCGTCTGAAAAAATGGATTTGGAAAAAATAGGGAAACGCAGCGGGCGGGGCGACCATCCCGATGCTTCGGCACAACTGAAATTCCTGCTGCAAAGCGCGCAAGCCTGGCAGCAGGTAGACCGCCTGGTCAAACAAGAATTGCCGGCCAATCTGCACCCGTATATTCAGACGGCCTGCATCAGCGACGGCTGCCTGGTGTTGTTGGCGGCCAACGGCATGGCCGCCTCCCGCGCCAAAATGCTTGCGCCCAGCCTGCTGCCGCGCTTGCAAAGGCATACCGACCTGATCCGCGACATCAAGGTCAAAACCGTGCCGAAAACGCCGCCTCCTCAAAAAATCAACAAATTGGAGCTCAGCCCCGCCGCTTTGGAAAGTTTCCGTCAAAGTGCGGAAAGGCTGCAACACCATCCGAAGCTGGCCGCCGCCTTGCGAAATTTGGTCAATAAGCGACAAAAATAATTATCTTTTAGACTGGTTTTATGGTAAATTTTCATAGGTAACGCATATTCGGGCAAGGGGGTAACAGCCGCCTTGCAATGAATATGTTTTGCCTTTCCCATACCCGTAACACCTCAGGAGATAAATATGAAAACATATCTGGCATTGATTTCCGCCGCAGCCTTGGCATTGAGCGCGTGCGGCGACCAAAACAAACCGGCCGCGCCTGCAGCGTCCGCAACCCCCGCCGCCGCTTCTGCCGACACCCCCGCAGCCCCTGCCTCCGAAGCTTCTCCCGCAACAACGGAAGCGTCTGCCGCTGCGGCAACCGATAAAGCACCTGCCGCCAACGCTTGCGAAGCCGTGGTGGAGTCTGACGATGCAATGAATTTCAACACCAAAGAGCTGGTTATCGACAAAACCAACTGTAAGGAATTCAAAGTAACCCTGAAACACGTCGGCAAAATGCCGAAAACCGCCATGGGCCACAACATCGTCATTTCCAAAGCCGAAGACACCAAAGCCGTATTGGCCGACGGAGCGAAAGCCGGTGCGGATGCCGCTTATGTGAAAGCGGACGATGCGCGCGTAGTGGCTCATACTTCGTTAATCGGCGGCGGCGAGGAGACCAGCGTAACCATCGATACCAGCAAATTTGCCGACGGCGGAAAATACGAGTTTTACTGCTCGTTCCCGGCGCACTCCGCCCAAATGCTGGGTCATGTAACCCTGAAATAAGCCGTATCGTTTTTTTTCAGACGGCCTGCCTCGTGCGGGCCGTTTTTCCGTTTGTTACGCCTTGTTGCACCGCAGGCTTGGCACTATACTGCCCGATTTACACAAACCATACAGGCCGTCTGAAACCGATTGATGCCTTTTCAGACGGCCTTCCGAAACGAGGCTGCAATGAATTTATTTGATACGCGTAGCGTTACTTTTGCCGAACCGATAGAAATGCTGTACGCCTGCCACGGCAAAGTACGCCGTTTTTGCGAACAGGTCGGCATGTTGGACGGCTATATCGCCGAACACGGCCGGAACGACATCGTGTTGCAGGCCGTGCGGCAGATCGGCCAATATTTCAACGTCGCCGCGCCGCTGCACCATCAGGACGAAGAGGAAGACTATTTCCCGCTGCTGCTGCAATACGCGCCGCAGGCAAAGGCCGATGTGGACGAACTGCTACGCCAGCACGGATTGCTGCACGACAATTGGGCGGCGGTGGCGGCGGAATTTGAAAAGATTGCCGCCGATGAACACTACCGGCCGGATGCGGCCGCGTTCAAACGCTTTACGGACGGCTATGCCGTGCATCTGGCGTTGGAAGAAGGCTTGTTCGAATTGGGCAAGGAAAGCATTCCGGCCGACAAACTGGCCGCAATCGGAAAAAACATGGCGCAGCGGCGGCAGGCAAAATAAGTGGGGATTTTGTGCGACATGCCGGCCGCAACCGGCCCGAGACCTTTGCAAAATCCCCCCAAAATCCCCTAAATTCCCACCAAGACATTTAGGGGATTTCTCATGAGCACC
>NZ_JBQCVA010000054.1:11225-14703 GCF_051962715.1 Neisseria sp. P0008.S010 | reverse complement strand
GACAGGGCGTCGTATTTCTCCCAGCCGTCCGGCCCGTTGAACATATCGCTGCTGTTGTAATCGCAGCCCTTCCAATAGGCGCCGAGCTTACCGAATTTAGGATGCTCAAGAATCAGGTTGGTAACCACGCCGTACACGCAAAACGGGTGGTTCGGAGTAACAACCAGGGTCCCCCCTCCTCCGTTCCTTTCGGGGAATTGGGAAAACTTCAGCATCACCACTTCCTTGTCTTCATAACGGAAGGTATTCACCACCCGCTTGGGTACGGCCTCGCCGATGCCGTTTTCGGGGCGAGACATCACCAAATCACCCACCTTCAGTTCGTCTATCGGCGTCCAGCCTTCCGGCCTTTTTACCAAGGTGCCCTTCATAAAGCAGCCCATGCTGGAGGATAGGGCGTTTTCTTTGGCCTGTTTGCCGTATGGCGGATTCAAGGAAGAAAGACTTCCGCCGTCCTGCCCGCACAGGCGGGAATCCGGGGAGTTGGTTTGCCGAAGTTTATCGGCATCCCTAAAAATCCGGGGTTCGGCTTCCTGTCTGTGTGCGGATGGTGCGGCTCGGGTTGCCTGGTGTGAAGCGGCTGTCGATTCGTGCATTGCGTCTCCCAAAGGTTGGAGGGTTGAGGTTTCTAAATTGAATAAATGCCTTGCTGTGCCTTACTGATCAGAAAGCCAATAATCCGTCCACATTCCGTTCGGTCACGGCGGAGAGTTCGGGCAAACCGATGCCGCGCAAGCCGCAGACGATTTCGGCTATGCGGGATATGTCGGCAGGCGTGCCGCCTTCCGACATATACGGGCTGTCGGTTTCCAATACGATGTGTTCCAAAGGCAGTTCGGCGGCGGCGCGGCGGACTTTTTTTGCCTGCGGGTTCAGCAGCAGCGAGCCGATGCCGATTTTCAATCCGAGTTTGCAAAATGCCGCCGCCTCTTCCAAGCTGCCGGAAAAGGCATGGACGATGCCGCCGCAAGGATTCCGATATTGCTTCAACAACGCCAGCAAATCCGCAGTTGAACGGACATTATGCAAAATGAACGGCCGGCGGTAATCGCCGACCAGTTGCAGTTGGGCCGCAAGCAAAGCGCGTTGCCGCTGCCGCTGTGCCTCATCGGAAGCCCGCAGATAATCCAATCCGATTTCGCCCACCCATGCTTGCGGATGTCCGGCAAGGTAATCGGCAAGTCTGCCCAAATCCTGCCGTTCGGCCTCTCCTCCGGCCCACCAGGGATGGATGCCGAAGGCGGGGACAATATTGTCTGCCACCAAATCCGATACGGCCTTCCAGTCGCCACGGTTGGCGGACGGAACGATAAAGCGGCACACACCTGCTTCATCGGCCTGCCGTATGACCTCTGCCGCCCGTACGGCCAGCAGAGGATCGGCAAGGTGGGTGTGGGTGTCGGTGAATACCGCCGGCTTGTCGGTTGTATCATTCATGACGGTCAGATGATGCTTTCAGACGGCCTTACCATTGATACAAAGCACCCGCACCAACACCAACATGTCCGCCGGTATTAGCCGAGAAATTGCCTTTGACAATCCAGTTGCCGCCATCGCTCATGGCAGATACGCCGATGGCCATAGCAGACTGGCCACCGTAATAACCGCTGCCGACGCCGATGCCGGTTGCTCCCGGGCGGGTAACCTGGGGAATCGAACCTTGGGCAATCGCTCCGGCCACACCTGAATAAGCTTTCTTACCGACCCGGTCGATGTTGTTTTGCAGGGCATTACCCAAACCGGCAAGCTGGTTCAGGTTAACGGCATCCGTACCTACCCTGCCGGGCGCAACGTTGGAAATGCGCCGCCCGCCGTTATTCAGGCCGTCCGGGCTGAGACTGACGGCATTTTCCGGATCGTGGACAGTGGGCAGGGCAATGCTGATACCGCGGTCGTTCACAGTTGTCGCTCCTGCTTTTACGCTGCCGACAGTCAAATTGTCGGATGTGGCAACTTGATAAACAGATTGGCCGTTTGCACCTTGGCTTTCGGTAACGACTATGTTTTTACCTGCAACGACTTCTGTTTTCGCCGCCCTGGCCGCTTGATTGACTGCATAAAGCTGGCCGCCGTTGACAGCATCGGTGCTGCCTGCTGCCACCACGCCCGGGGCTACACGGGTGATTTTGTTGCCGCCCGCATCAATGCCGCCTGCACTTACATTGACATTACCCACCTTAAGTCCGTTTTGAGTCAGCGCAACGTTCCCGCCAACGGCTACACCGCTGTTGTTGAGGGTGGTATCACCTGCTTTCACACTCTGTACGTTCAGATTTTTGTTCAGGCCGATTTGGATACCGTTTGCATCGGCTTTGGTGATGATGTTGCCATCGCCGTTTATGGCAACGGTATCCCCCAATTTTTTGACGCCTGTCGTAGTCGAGCCGTCGGCATTGAAGGTCAGGCCTTTGTTGTCAACAGTGTTTTTGGCTGCCACACCTTTGGCGACATCGGCTTTGGCCGCATCGGTTAAATCCACGGCGTAATCGGTAACACCGTCGGCATTTTTCGTACCTGCATTTACTTTAACCGCCCCACCGGCAGCTGCGCTCACGGTGGTTTTTTCGGCATTTATAGTATATTCGGTGTTATTGCCATTCACTTTATTGCTGACGGTAACGTTCTTACCGGCCACGACGGTGGTGGTTTTCACGCCGGCAGCAATTTGCTCGCGCAATTGGGCAACGTTGACCGCGTCGGTGTCGTTTACGCCTTTGGCAACATTCTTAACAGCGTGATTGCCCGCATTGATACCGTTTGTACCAACGCTCACATTACCTGCTTTCAGTCCGTCATTGCCAAGTGCCACAGCACTGCCGACTTTCACGCCGCCGTTATTGACCACGGTGTTGCCGGCGGTAAAACTGCCTGCAGTCAGTTTATCTGCAGTTGCCACTTTGTAAGTGGTGCTGCCATCGGCGTTGTTTACAGGCTTAACGACGATATTGGCATTGCCGCTTTCAACTTTGTTGCTTGCCGCAGCAGCCGCATCTTTAAGTTGAGCGAGGTTCACAGCATCTGTGTCCGCAGTCCCTTTAGCAACGTTGGTGATTTTGTTGCTGCCGTTGTTCAGGCCGGATTTGGTCAACTCCACAGGGTTCGCACCATTGCTGATTTTCAGGCCGTCTGAATTCAAGGTGCTGTCACCAGCTTTGAATGTATCGGCTTTGGCCGTTTTAACCGTAATTTGGTCTTTCAATTTAACATTGATACCACTCGAACCTGCCACGGTTTCAATATTTTTGTTGTCGCCTTTGATGTTTAAACTGTCGCCTAATTTTTTGGTAACGGGAGAGCCGCTGTCGGCAGCAAAGCCAATGCCTTGAGTATCAACGGCAGTTTTTGCCTCCACGCCTTTGGCAATCTCGGCTTTGGCGTCGTCTGTCAGGTCAAGTTCGTAATTGGTGGTTTTGGTTTGGTTACCGTTCGTCACTTCAGTCGGGTTCAATGCCAACTTACCGCCAGTTTTGGCGCTGAC
>NZ_JBQCVA010000054.1:0-11125 GCF_051962715.1 Neisseria sp. P0008.S010 | reverse complement strand
GGTGGTTAACCCGTTGGTTGCTGCATTTACGGTAACATCCGAAGAGCCTTGTACCACCGATTTTTCAGCATTGACGGAGTATTCGGTGGCACCGGTTGCTGCGTCGGTGGCGCTAGAAACGGTGGTGTTTGCGCCTTGTTTTACCACGGTTTTAGCGGCGGCAGCGGCTTTCTTAACGTCGCCAATATTAGCGGCGTTGCTGTTGGTGGTGCCGCCGCTGGCGACGTTGGTGATTGGTTTATTGCCTGCGCTGATGCCGGTTTTGGTGATGCTTGGACCGCCGGTGATATTTAGGCCGTCTGAAGTTAAGGTGCTATCGCCGGCAACCACTTTAGGGGTGATGACTGAGGTTGTCGCGGTCACATTTTGTACGCTGATGTCATCATTTAAGGTAACTTGAACATCGCCATTATTTATTTTGGTGGTGATGTTTTTGTTGTCGCCTTTGATATTTAAACTGTCGCCTAATTTTTTGGTAACGGCTGAACCGCTGTCGGCAGCAAAGCCAATGCCTTGGGTATCGACGGCTGTTTTTGCCTCCACGCCCTTTTGAATCTCGGCTTTGGCGTCGTCTGTTAGGTCAAGTTCGTAGTTGGTGGTTTTGGTTTGGTTACCGTTCGTCACTTCAGTCGGGTTCAATGCCAACTTACCGCCAGTTTTGGCGCTGACGGTGGTTTTATCGGCATGAACGGTATAGGTGGTTTGGTTGCCAGAAACGGCAGAAGCAACGTGGGTGTTGTCGCCCGCTGCAACCACGCTGGTTTTTTCGCTGTTGGTAACGGCCTGGTTGATGGCGTCGGCAACGTTTTTTGCGGTGGCAAATTCATCGCCGTTTTTGTCAGCCAAAACCGTGCCGCCGTTTACGCTTAGATTGGCTTTATTGACATTAAATGCAATGTCGCCGTTTTTGTTTTCGGCGGTTGTGCCAGTACCGTTGACAAAGTTTAGCGTTGAATTGGCTTGATTTAATGTTTTAGCGGCAGTACCGTTAACTTGTACACCGATGTTTTGTAAGGCACTGTCGGCTTTGGCTAATGAGGCTTTGGTTTTGTCCGCCAAATCCAGTTTATAGGTGGTTAAGTTGCTGGCGGTATCTTCTGCTGAAGTCAGTTTTAACCCATCAGCGCCGTTTTCCAATGTAACAGCGGCAGCTTTGGCATTGACGGTATAAATTGCTTGACCGTTTGTGCCGTCGGTTTTAATGACGCTGGCGACGTTGGTACCGGCTTGAACCTCGGTTTTGGCGGCTTTAACTTGTTTAAAGCTTGCCGCATCGGTATCGGCTGCGCCGTCGGCAATGTTGGTGATTTTGTTGCCGCCGTTGGAAAGTCCTGCATTGGTTAGGGATACAGAATTAGTGCCGCTACCAATTTTTAGGCCGTCTGAAGTCAATACACTATTTCCAGTGGTTACGCTGGTAAAGCTTGGGGTTTGGCTAAAATCCAAAGTAACGGTATCGCCGGTTTTGCTGGCGGTTAAATTAGGGTTACTTGAAACCACCTTTTGTACTGCGCTATCGGCTTTGGCTAGGCTGGCTTTGGCTGTGGTTGATAAATCGGCGGTGTATGTGGTGGTTAACCCGTTGGTTGCTGCATTTACGGTAACATCCGAAGAGCCTTGTACCACCGATTTTTCAGCATTGACGGTGTATTCGGTGGCGCCGGTTGCTGCGTCGGTGGCGCTAGAAACGGTGGTGTTTGCACCTTGTTTTACCACGGTTTTAGCGGCGGCAGCGGCTTTCTTAACGTCGCCGATATTGGCGGCGTTGCTGTCGGTAGTGCCGCCGCTGGCTACGTTGGTGATCGGTTTGTTGCCTGCGTTAATACCGTTGTTGTTTACGCTCGGGCCGTTGTTGATGGTCAGGCCGTTGTTGTTCACAGTGGTATTGCCGGTTTTCAGGCTGCCTGCATTGCCCAAATCCACGTTTTGCGCGAGCTTGAGGCGCAATGTGTTGCCGGCCTTGTCTGCCACCACGCCGATGTTGTTGTCGGTGAGTGTGCCGGTAGCGCCTCCTTTCACGTTGAGGGTAGTGCCAAGCTTGCGCTCCACGGTGGTACCGCTGTCGCCGTCGAATTTGAGCGGATTGGCGGCTTGGGCGGCAACGTGGTAGAGCTGGCTGCCGTTGATGGCATCGGTGGACGTGGCTGAAATTTCACCAGGGGCAACGTGTTTGATTTGGCGCTCATAACCTGCCGTACCGATAGAAACCTGCGAACCATCTGTAATCTTAGTTGCACCGGCAAAACCGCTGTAGGTAACACCGTTCACGGTAGCGCTGGTCACTGCGGCTGCATTAGTGCTCGTGCGCGAACCTGCGCCGATAGCCACGGCTTTTTCTTTGTCGGCTTCCGCGCCCACTCCGAATGCAGATGCACCCACTTTAGTGGCTCGCGCACCCGGGCCGAAAGCAGTGGAAAGCGCGCCTGTAGCTTGGGTTTTCACACCCACGGCAATCGCGGCCTCAGCCGCCTCTGTACTTTGATAACCGGTGCTCATTGCCGTGCCGGTCAGGCGTTGGTAATCCGCGTCCACTTGGACTTTGGCCAGATCCCAATCATCGCTGCCGATAGCGATAGAGGAATTGCCATTGGCACGGGTATTGTTCCCGATAGAAGTGGATTGCCCGCCCAATGCCTGTGCATCTGGGCCGATAGCCACTGCTTGGGTAAATCCTGTTGCCTGTGCCGTCCAACCAATCGCTACAGACTGCCTGCCGGTGGCTTTGGCAATATTGGTGGCCGTTTCATTCGAGCCGATTACAACAGATTTCTCACCAGATGCCTCTGCTTTGTTACCGATGGCAATTGCATAAGTTTTCGTGGCCTGTGCCGTGTCACCAACTGCCACAGTGCCAATACCTTTTGCCCCAGCGCTCAAACCCATAGCAATCGATTGTGCTTGTGTCGCTTCTGCACTGGCGCCGACAGCGATGGAATACGTACCGCCCGCTCGTGCCGACTGCGCAGCGCTGCGGCCGCCGCCAACGGCAATCGAATTTGCACCGGAAGCTTGGGAGAAGCGGCCCACCGCCACCGAGCTTTCGGTGACGGCATTACTGCTGTTGCCCAAAGCCAAAGAACCAATGCCTTTAGCGGAAGACAATGTTCCAACGGCAACCGATTGCGATGTTACAGCGGAGCTTTTATAGCCGATGGCCACCACTTGGTTCACATTGGAGACGCCCTGATTGGCATCCGTACCGATGGCAATAACGTGCTGGCCGTTAATATTCTGTGCCGCGCCCGTACCGATACCGATTACATTATTGGCAGCCGCCGCATTTTTCAGCGCACCCTCGCCCACGGCAATATTGCGCCCTGTGCTGGTGGCATTTTCACTCGCCGCCTTACCAATGGCAACATCCGCCTCACCCAGTGCATTGGCACGCTCACCAATAGCAACCGTTTGATTATGATGCGCTTTGCTGTCGGCACCAATAGCCAAACCGGACGTACTGGAAGCGGAAGAATTCGCACCCAAAGCCACATTGCTTTCACCCGCCGTTTTGGCCGATAAACCAATGGCCACAGATTTGCCGGGCTTATTGCCGCCTACAACATCAGCCGCCGTTGTGGACGAATCACCGCAGACCACGTTTTTGCTGTTGTCATCGTAATAACAAAATTTATAGTCTGTCCCGGATGGCAAGGCATTGCCGCCGGAAGTGGTCGTGCCTGTACCGGCTAAGGCCTGGGAAGCGGCCAGCAGCATAACGGCGGCAACCGTGGTACATGTGGCACCCTTGCTTTTGGATTTAGTCAATTCGGAAACAACGGTATAAGAACCAATGCTGTTGTTCCAAACAATTTTAAAGATTTTATTCATTTGGCTTTTGTCCAATCTCAGTATAGGTATTCGGTAATCCGGTGCTAAAGATGATGCGGCAACGGAATTTTTAACGGCAGCCGACGGCATAACGCCGACGGCGGGGAATTCGGCTTAATCTACGGCAAACGGAAATTATTGTATTTAATCCGTTACCTATCGTTCCGAAAAAAAGGGGGGATTGTAGTGCATATCGGTAGACAGTCAAACCTTTATCTCTATTAATTAAACCTATTGTAAGTGGGCATAAATCCTGCCTATCTCAAAATGAGGCCGTCTGAAAAGTATTTTTTCCACATTTGGACAGCCTTCAGACGGCCTGTTAGAATCCTCAAGAAATAAATGTATTGTCGGAAGGATGCAGCGATGCAGTATGTGGTATTTGTCGTATCCGTGATTATCGGCGCATGGATGGGTTATCCCGTGTCCGGTTTCATCATCGGTCTTGCACTGTGGTATGGCATTGTCAAAATCCAAGGCAAGCCGTCGGCAGAAACCGAACAGCTGAAAGCCGAGATAGCCGATCTGCAAAGACGCGTGCATGCGCTGGAATTGCAGCTGTCGAGGCCGTCTGAAAATGTTTTGCCAACCGCGCAGGAAGAGGAACTCCATCCTTCAGCCATACCCGATGCCATGCCGATGCCGTCTGCGGCCGAACCGGCATTGGAAGCGGCAGCGGCCGTTCCTCCGGCATACGCGGCAAACGAAACCACACAGCCGCAGGCAGCCCGCATCAGCCGTTTGCAGCAGATGCATTTGCAGGCCGAAGAGGCAGCGGCAGTAGAAAACAGGCCGTCTGAAAGCGATTCGGCAGATCGTTTTCAGACGGCCTCCTTTGTTGAAGCCGAACAAGGGCAGGCGGCCGCCCGGTCTGCCTATTATGATCGGAGGCCGTCTGAAAAAGAGGCGGCAACCGACGGGGGCGGCAATTTGCTTACCCGTTTGACGGGCGGCAATTTGTTGTTGAAAACAGGCATCGTGGTGCTGTTCCTCGGTTTGGCCTTTTTGCTGCGTTATGCTTCCGAACGCGTCCATATCCCAATCGGACTGCGTTATCTGTCGGTGGCGGGCGGTGGTTTGGCCGCTGTGGTTGCTGGCTGGAAGCTGCAAAGCCGGCGGCGCGAATACGGCCTGATTCTGCAGGGTTTCGGCGTGGCGGTGATGTATCTGACCTCGCTGGCGGCTTTGAAGCTGCACCCCCTGCTGCCCGCGCCAGTAGTGTTTGCCGCGATGGTGGTGCTGGTGGCGGCGATGGCCGTGATGGCGGTGCGGCAGGATGCCCAAATAATGGCTCAGGCTGCGGTCATCGGCGGGATGGCCGCACCAATTTTGGTGTCCGACGGCAGCGGCAATTATCTGGTGCTGTTCTCCTATCTCGCACTGCTCAATACCGGTATTGCGGCGATTGCCCGGTTTAAGGCCTGGCGGTCGCTGAACCTGACCGGTTTTGTCTGCACGTTCTGTATCGCCCTGTTTTGGGGCCTCAAGTCGTATACGCCGGAGCATTTCTCCACGACCGAGCCGTTTTTGATTTACCACTGGCTGCTTTATACATTAATTGCCTGCTTATTCGCCCGCCGCCGGTTGTCGGAGGGCGGGGACGATGCGCTGCCGCCGTTGGCGGACAATGCGCCGCTGGGGGACATTATCGGCCATATCGCCAAACACGGAATCCGCGTGCACATACTCGACCACACCTTGCTGTTCGGCACAATGACCGCCGCTTTTGCTTTACAGTGCGGCATCACCGCGCACCTGACGCACGGTTCGGGCTGGTCTGCCGTATTGTTTGCCGCCGTTTACGGCGCGGCCGCGCTGGTGCTGCGCGGCAGTTCGGGGTTGGCGGTGTTGCGGCAGGCGTTCGCCGCCTGCGCTTTGCTGTTTGCCACGGCGGCCGTACCGCTGTTTTTCAATCGCGGCGACACGGTTTCATTGTGGTCGCTGGAAGCGGTGCTGCTGTACTTTTTCGGCCTGCGCGGACGGCTGCCGCACCTGCGTTTCGCCGCTTTGTCGGTTTATTTGTCGGCGGCGGTGTGTCAGTTGGGTGGTTACAGCTCGGCTGCCGATACGCTTTTGTCCGGCTCTTGGGCGGACACTTTGTTCGCAGCGGCGGGCGGCGGCCTGCTTTATGCCTGTTGGCGCAAATGGCGTTGCGAAGGTTCTGCCGCGTGGGAACGCGGTTTTCAGACGGCCTCTTTGGCTTTTGCCGTACTTTATGCTTCGCTGCTGCCGATGCTGTTGTTGTCCGAAGATGGGAAGTTGTCGGTTGCCTACTCCGCTTTAGCTTTACTGTGGGCGGCGTGCCAATACCGAAAAAGGCAGCCGGTATTTACTGCCGCCGCGCTGTTGTGCGGCCTGACCTTGATTTTCTTCAGCATCAATATGTCGGACGGTTGGCCCAATAAGACAGTGGGATGGCTGCTGCAGGCCGTTTTGCTGTTTGCCGCCTCTTTTGCCGCCGGCCGGCCGAAGTGGCAAAACGGAAACAAGACTTCCGTAGCGGCATTGTGTGCAGGCAGCCTGTTGTTCACTATTTCCTTACAGCCTGCCTATACCGGTTGGCAGGAGGTATTGCAGCCGCTGGAGGCTTACGGTACGAGTACCATATGGCTGTTGTCCGCCGTATGGCTGCTGCCGTTTGCCCTTGCCTGCTCGCGCTTAAACTGGCGGCCGCCCCTCTTTATCCTGCTTTTCTTCAGCCTCCTGACCTTCACCGGCTATCCCGGCGCGGCCGCTTACAGCGAAACGCCGCTCTATGCCGCATTCTGTCTCGCTGCGGCAACCGCCGTCCATTGGTATCTGCTGAAAGTACAGCCTTTGGAGCAATCTGCCGCCGACTGGTTGCACGGCATTTCCCTGCTGCTCTTCGCCGCTGCTTGGACGCATTTTTCCGGCACGGTCGGCGCGCTTTGGCTTGACGGCGTGTGGCTGCAGGTGGTGTGGCTAACCGTACCGCTGGCATTTTGGCTGCTATCTGCCTCGCCGAAACAGCCCGCCCTTTTCAGACGGCATCCTGCCGCCTATCTGAAATTCGGCGGCATTATGTGTGCACTGTTCGCGGCCGGATGGCTGCTGCGGGTCAATATTTCCGCGCCGCACCGCCCTGCCCCGCTGCCCTACCTGCCGCTGCTCAACCCATTGGAACTGGCTTCCGTCGGACTGCTGTGGCTGGGCTGGCGCGGGTTCGAACGCATCGCCGCATCAGACGGCTGGAGTGGGACGGCAAAACGCCAATATGCCGCGCTTTTGAACGGACTGGCCTTTATCGTATTGAGCGCGGGCGTGATGCGCCTGTGGCATTTCTTCGACGGCATCCGCTGGCGGCTGGATTACCTTTTGGCCTCTTTCGGCCTGCAGGCCAGCCTGTCCGTGGTATGGGCGGTAACGGCCATCGTGCTGATGGTGGGCGGCAACCGCAGCGGCAGACGCAGCCGCTGGCTGACAGGTGCCACGCTGATGGCGGTAGTGGTCGTCAAACTGTTTTTGGTCGAATTGGGCAACAGCGGCGGCATCGCCCGCATCGTATCGTTCATCGCCGTCGGCCTGCTGCTGCTTTTGGTGGGCTGGTTTGCTCCCGTTCCGCCTAAAGAAAATATTTTGGAAGAAACTAAAAAATGACTGACGCTATTCAACCTCCTACCCGCCATGCCCTATCAATCACCGCCATTCCCGCTTTGGGCGACAACTACATCTGGCTGCTTTCAGACGGCCTCCATGCCGTCTGCATCGATCCGGGCGATGCCGAACCCGTACTCGATTACCTCGGACAAACCAAAACGGAACTGACGCAAATCTGGATTACCCACCACCACCACGACCACACCGGCGGCATCGCCGGCCTGAAAAGCTGTTTTCCCGACTGCGAAATCTACGGCAACCGCGACATTGCCGCCGCCACACACCCTATCTCGGAAGGCGCACATCTCAACTTCGGCGGCTGCCGGGCAGAAGTTTGGCA
Organism: Neisseria sp. P0008.S010; assembly: GCF_051962715.1. Lineage (NCBI taxonomy): Bacteria > Pseudomonadati > Pseudomonadota > Betaproteobacteria > Neisseriales > Neisseriaceae > Neisseria > Neisseria sp. P0008.S010. The sequence goes on along the minus strand of NZ_JBQCVA010000054.1, from coordinate 3,342 downwards.
AGTGCCGGGGCACACCGACACCCATCTGGCCTATCTGTTCGAATACGGCGGCAGGCTGCATGTTTTCTGCGGCGACACCTTGTTCAGCGCAGGCTGCGGCCGCGTGTTTACCGGCACGGCAGCCGACCTGGCCGCCTCGTTCGACCGCTTCAAAACCCTGCCCGACGACACCCTGTTCTACCCCGCACACGAATACACGGCGGCGAATCTGGCCTTTGCCGCCCACATCGAACCGGACAATCCGGCCATCCGCGCGGCAGCCGAAGCGGCACGCCGAACGCCCACGCTGCCGGTAAGCCTGGCTCACGAAAAAGCGGTCAATCCGTTCCTGCGTACCGACAACCCGGCCGTCCGCCGCCGCACCGCCGAACTGGCCGGACGCGCGGTTTCCGACAGCAAAGAAACCTTTGCCGTATTGCGCGAATTGAAAAACAACTTCTAACCGCAAACAACAAAAGGCCGTCTGAAAACCGCTTGGTTGGTTTTTCAGACGGCCTTTATGTGTCAAAACCTGTTAAAATCCGCCGTTTTACTTTTCACGCGTTTCAGGCCGTCTGAAAACGCCAAACCGACACGAGAACCCCATGTCCCAAGAAATCCTCGACCAAGTGCGCCGCCGCCGCACGTTTGCCATCATCTCCCACCCCGACGCGGGTAAAACCACGCTGACCGAAAAGCTCTTGCTGTTTTCAGGTGCGATTCAGAGCGCGGGTACGGTAAAAGGCAAGAAAACCGGCAAATTCGCCACCTCCGACTGGATGGAAATCGAGAAGCAGCGCGGCATTTCCGTGGCATCAAGCGTGATGCAGTTCGACTACAAAGACCACACCGTCAACCTCTTGGACACGCCGGGACACCAAGACTTCTCCGAAGACACCTACCGCGTATTGACCGCCGTGGACAGCGCATTGATGGTCATCGACGCGGCAAAAGGCGTGGAAGCGCAAACCATCAAACTCTTGAACGTCTGCCGCCTGCGCAATACGCCGATTGTCACGTTCATGAACAAATACGACCGCGAAGTGCGCGATTCTTTGGAATTGCTGGACGAAGTGGAAAATATTTTAAAAATCCGCTGCGCGCCCGTTACTTGGCCGATCGGCATGGGCAAAAACTTCAAGGGCGTGTACCACATCCTGAACGATGAAATCTACCTCTTTGAAGCGGGCGGCGAGCGCCTGCCGCACGAGTTCGACATCATCAAAGGCATTGACAATCCCGAACTGGAACAACGCTTTCCATTGGAAATCCAGCAGCTACGCGACGAAATCGAATTGGTGCAGGCGGCTTCCAACGAGTTCAATCTCGATGAATTTCTCGCAGGCGAACTCACGCCTGTGTTCTTCGGCTCCGCGATTAACAACTTCGGCATTCAGGAAATCCTCAATTCATTGATCGACTGGGCGCCCGCGCCGAAACCGCGCGACGCGACCGTGCGCATGGTCGAGCCGGACGAGCCGAAATTTTCCGGATTTATCTTCAAAATCCAAGCCAATATGGACCCGAAACATCGCGACCGCATCGCCTTCTTGCGCGTCTGTTCCGGCAAATTCGAGCGCGGCATGAAGATGAATCACCTGCGCATCAACCGCGAAATCGCCGCTTCCAGCGTGGTTACATTCATGTCCCACGACCGCGAGCTGGTGGAAGAAGCCTACGCGGGCGACATCATCGGCATCCCGAACCACGGCAACATCCAAATCGGCGACAGCTTCTCCGAAGGCGAACAACTGGCGTTCACCGGCATCCCCTTCTTCGCGCCCGAACTGTTCCGCAGCGTCCGTATCAAAAATCCGCTGAAAATCAAGCAACTGCAAAAAGGTTTGCAACAGCTTGGCGAAGAAGGCGCGGTACAGGTGTTCAAACCCATGAGCGGCGCAGATTTGATTTTGGGCGCGGTCGGCGTGTTGCAGTTTGAAGTCGTTACCTCGCGCCTCGCCAACGAATACGGCGTGGAAGCCGTGTTCGACAACGCATCCATCTGGTCGGCGCGCTGGGTATCGTGCGACGACAAGAAAAAACTGGCAGAGTTTGAAAAAGCCAATGCGGGCAATCTGGCGATAGACGCAGGCGGCAACCTCGCCTACCTCGCCCCCAACCGCGTGAATTTGGGACTCACGCAAGAACGCTGGCCGGACATCGTGTTCCATGAAACGCGCGAGCATTCGATTAAGCTGTAAAATGCAGATCAGGTCGTCTGAAACCCTAACTGGACGGACAATTCGAATCTTTTTTATGTGTTCTACGTCTATAACTTGAAGGAATGTTGATGAAAAAACAAATTGTATTGGCTGTTGCCCTGCTTCTGACCACTGCTGCCGCAAATGCCGGCGGAGCCAGACTCTCCTGCGGCCAACAGAAATGGAATGGAACAGAATTAGGCGTAACCAAATGCCGTTATTCAGGTAAATCTTTATCTGACGCTTATACTGCCGCTTTAAAAAAAGAGGGGCAAAACGGAGTACTGCCCAAAACCCTGCCAACCCGTAATATAAAACGTCAAATAAACGAAGAAACGGAAATTTCCATTCAATGGACCGGCACAAAAATAGTCAATGTTTGCGTAAATAACGAGGGATTCGATTGTTTCGAATTGAAACAGCAAAAAGATTATGTAGATGTTACATTTACAGTCGCAACACCATAAATCTTGGTTTAGGTCGTCTGAAAACTCAGTATGGCAACAAGCATAGATACCTGATACAGCCGACCAATTTTGCCTAATTCGGAGAAAATCATGCAAAAACTGCTTTTAGCGACAGTACTCATGGCAAGCATGCAATTTGCTGCCGCCGCCCGCGCATCCATAGCAATTCCTAAAAAAGTACAGGAAGCCATCAATGAAGATAAACAAACCTGCCGTGAAATGGGGGGAAAATTCTCTGTTGGTCAGGCTTTGAATATTATCGATTTGAATAACGACGATTATCATGATTTTGTCTACGACATGAGCAAGGTCACTTGCGCCAACGCACCTGATCTGGGCGGCTCCGGCGGCTGGGCGGTCACTGTTTTTGCAGGTCAACCGGATGGTTCTGCCAAACAGGCATTTCTTCATGGCGCAGTCGGAACAAAAATCATCGGCAACAAACTTTATTTAGGCGTGAGTGGAGAGCTATGCGGCGAAGACACACGCGGTAAAGTACGTGCACAATATCAAAATTGTATCCGTCCGATACAATGGGATGCGCGCAAGAAAGTGTTTGAGTTTGCGCCTGTCTCGCAGAAAAAGCCGTTCCCCAAAAGCTGGGCAAGGTAGTGGATAAATAGACCTCTTGCGAAAATATTCATCCCATCGCATTAATCAGTCCTGCAATCAGATTTACCCTTAACCCGAACCGT
>NZ_JBQCVA010000053.1:0-14765 GCF_051962715.1 Neisseria sp. P0008.S010 | reverse complement strand
TTGCTTCTTTGGATTAGGTTTTCGTATTTCATTTGGAAATTGTAAATCTTCAGGATACTTTCGCAAGAGGTCTATTCATTTCATTTACCTTCCTTTCGGTATAAATTCTTTTTTCAGACGGCCTCCGCTGCCTGTATGCGCATGGCCGCGTCTATCGCATCGCGCATACTGTCGAGGTGTTGCTCCACGCACTCGGTGGGTAGGATGACGCTGCCGATTTTGTTTGCGGGGTCGGCCAGCCAGTCGAGGCGGACGGTGTCGGGGTGCGGTTCGGTTGTACACGGGTAGATTTTATCCAGCAGGTAATCGTATGTTTCTCCGTCTGACGATGCGACGGTGCAGCAGGACAGATAGCCGCGCAGGAATATGAACTGCCTGCCTTCTGTGTCTTGCACGCGGTTGCCGAAGCCGAATTTGAGTTGTTGGGGTTGTTGTGTCATGGGTTGCTCCTAAAACGGGATTCCATCTATATCATCTACGGGTTGCGTGGGTGCGGCGGGGTCCTGACGGCGTGGCGGCGTTGGTGTTTCCGCTTGCGCTGCTTGCGCCTGTTGCCCACTGTCATTGCCGCCGCCCAACATCTTCATTTCGTTGCCGATGATTTCGTATGCTGTGCGTTCCACGCCGTTTTTGTCGGTGTATTTGCGGCTTTGGATGCGGCCTTCGATGTAAACGAGGCTGCCTTTTTTCAGGTATTGCCCGGCTACTTCGGCCATGCGGCGGTAGAGGGTTATCGCATGCCATTCTGTGCGCTCTTGTTTTTGCCCGTGCTGGTCTTTCCATGTTTCGCTGGTGGCTATGGAGAAGTTGCAGACGGCCTCGCCGTTGGGCATGTGGCGCACTTCGGGGTCGCGCCCCAAGCGGCCGATTAGGATGGCTTTGTTTAGGCTCATTTTTGCTCCTGCATGAGTTGTCGGTAGTATTCTTGGCAAGCGGCCACGCGCTCTTGGATGCGCTCGATGGCTTCCGGGTCTCGCTTGACGGTAACGGTGGTTACGCGTTTGTGCAGCGGTATGCGCTCGATGGCGTCAATCAGTTTTTCGGGGTTGCCGTATTGTCCGATCAGGTCTTCTGGGCAGGGGAACAGCCAAAAATCAATCTCGGCCTGCTCGCAGTCGAACAGCCACATATAGCCCTGCATTTGCCAGTCGTAGCCCGCTTCTTTGACTTTGCGCTCTGCTTCTTCGCGGAAGAACGGGTGGGTCTTAATCTCCCAGCTGCATTTGGTGTCGATAATCAGGCGGTGCTTCGGGTCGTGTATGTCGCACTCGCCGCTAATCCACGGGTTTTCGCGACGCTCGGTATTTTTGGCATACTGCCTGCCGCGTATCATGCCGCTGCCTTGGATGGCGAACGGCTCTAATGCGTTGCCCTTTTCGGTGTACTTTGCCCCGTCAAAGGCCGCCACGCCGAAGAGTTCCTGCTTGGCCTGCTCGATAAGGTGGCTTTTGGCGGTCTGTGTCAGCCTGTCGTTTTTGCTGCGCGGCAGGCCGATGATTTTGTGGATGGCGGAACAGCGGACTCGCATTACAAACTCTCAATCTCCGCCCGTTGTTCGTCGGTCAGGTCGTAGTTGCCGTTTAGTACGCTCTCTACGCTGATTTCACCAGTGCTGATGTTGTCTTTCAGGGTGGCAAACAGGGTATCGTCCACTGGCAGCAGCATTACGGGTTCGGACGGCTGGTTGTCGATGTAGTCGAACTGTTCGGCGGTTACGTCTTTAATCACGCTTTGGTCGGATAAAACGGCCTTTTGCATATCAATCGACAGCGGGGCTTGTTTAGACAGCAACAGCTTGGTAACGGTTTTGAGTGCCATCGCCTCGAAGTTGTCCGCCCATACGCCGTAGCCTTTTTTGAATGACTGGCTGTATCTGCCTGCGTGGGCGGCCACCTGTTCGTGCGTCATGTACAGTTCGGCGGTAAAGCCGTTAATGAGTTTGAAATAGGCGTAATAGCCGACGGGCTGTTCGTTGGCGGCGGGTTTCTGCTTCCAGTCGAATTTGAAGCCGTTGATGGGGTCTTCCTCTATCAGTTGGTCTTCGTAGACGGGTAGGGATACCAGCCGCTCGAATTGGCCGCTGCGTTGGGCAAGCTGGATGAAGCCTTTGTAGCCAAGCTGGAACTGTGCTTCCACGCGCCCTTTGTTGCGGTAGGGGACGATGTAGGCAAAGCCCAGGTTGTTATTGACAGGCAGGTTCAGAGTGGCGGCCATGCAGGCGGCGTTGAAGATGCTCATCGGTTCGGCATCCAGCAACATGGCGTTGCTGTTCACAATCTGCATGATGGATGTGCCGAAGCTGGCTGCGTTTTTGTCCACAAGTTCGCGCATTTTTGCCTGTACGGCGGGCTTGTCGAAAAAGTCTTTAATTTGGCGTGATTTCTGCGATGGGGTTAATTGCGTGTTGCTCATCACGCCCTAATTTGCGATGCGCTTGAGCGTGTTTTCAACGGCGAAACGAAACGCCTGATTATCAACATTCCGCCGCGTTACTCGAAAACAGAAATCGCGGTCGTGAACTTTATCGCGTGGGCGATGGGGCGCGTGCCGGATTGTGAGTTTATCCATGCGAGCTATTCGGCAACACTTGCCGTCAACAACTCCGTACAAATTCGGAATTTAGTGCAACATGATGAATATCGGGCAATATTTCCCGATTTCGTGCTGGCAAGCGAGAGCAGCCATCATTGGAAAACGACCGCGGGCGGCGTGATGTATGCAACGGGCACGGGCGGCACGATTACCGGTTTTGGCGCGGGCAAACACCGCGAAGGATTCGGCGGCGCAATCATACTGGACGATTTGCACAAGGCCGATGAAGCGCGAAGCGAGGTTAGGCGGCAAAACGTTATCGACTGGTTTCAAAACACGCTGGAATCATGGAAGAACAGCCCCGATACGCCGATTGTCGTGATTATGCAAAGGTTGCATGAAAACGATATTGCGGGCTGGCTGCTTAATGGCGGCAACGGCGAAGAATGGGAGCACTTGTGCTTACCTGCGATTGAAGACGACGGCACAGCGTTGTGGCCTGAAAAGCACGATATCGAAACATTGCGCCGCATGGAGCAGGCCGCGCCGTATGTGTTTGCCGGGCAGTATTTGCAAAGGCCTGCGCCGCCTGACGGCGGTACGTTCAAACCTGACAATCTGCAATTTGTGAAAGCCTTGCCCGCAGGGAATATCCGATGGATCCGCGCGTGGGATTTGGCTTCGACCGCAAACGACGGCGATTACACCGCAGGCGGCAGGTTGGGTGTTCCCGAGCGTACTCATGATGGTTGGACACCGGCAATCTATCTTTCTTCGTATGATAAGCATGCACTGCGTACGGTTGATAATGGTCTTGCTTTTATTGCGAGTTTTGAAACTACTTCAAAGGCAACAAGTATTCTTGGTAAGAATTGTATCGGGTTATGGGATAACGGTTATGGTGAATATGCAGATGAATTTATTACCGTAACCGAAGACGATTACACCATTTGGAAACAGGGTTATGGGATAGATATTATTGATGGAGTGAGGCAGGTTGTACCAGAACCAAGCATGTTATTGCCCAACGAAAAAGTCTGCTGCTATATGCCGGGTGAAGAACCTGAATATTATGGCGAACCCGTTGAAATCGCAGAAGACGAAGGGAAAGACTACTACGCCTATGTTTACAACATCGAAGTGGAAGATACGCATACTTATTTTGTTGGTGCGGCCGGTATTTGGGTGCATAACTGCGGCGGCGCGGCAGGGCGTGAATGCATTACGCGGCAGTTGTCGCTGCAACATATCCAAACCTTGCTCCCGGCCGCCAAACAATACTGGCTCGATGCGGGTGCCTCTTCGGAGGTGCTGGATTTGGCACAATTTAGCGTGGCTAACTTGGAGGGTAAAGTTGCTGCCGTTACGCGTGGTGCGCAGGTGGTTTTTGATGCTTCCGGTGCGGGCTTTGGCTGGTTTGTCGACCCCACCCCGCACGAACACGGCGAATTTAAACAAGGCAGCACCTTAGGCATGGATGCCCCCGAAAGCAGTCCCGCACACGGTAGGCTTGACCTGTTGACCGTACTCATCCACGAACTGGGACATGTGCTTGGTATGTCCCCTCAGGTGAATGACGACGTGATGAGCCTCTACTTGGATGCGGGCGAACGCCGCCTCCCTGGAGTAGCGGATGCCTTCGAAGCTGCGCTGTTGGATACCTCTGCCGGCAAGCCCTATTCACGTGGCTTAGCCTATAGTGCAGTCTGCTCAATACCTTCGTCTCGAGTATCTACCGTATCTATAATGCCGACTGCAGCCTCAGCGCGACCATCCTGACCTCTCAGCTTTTATGTGTTTATTTTACTGCTTAACTAAAATCCCCAATTTTGATATTCAAGATATTTTATGATTTAACTTCGTATTATTGCTATGGGTAATTAACTAAAAGGCCGAGACCTTTGCAATAACATAAAGTTATTAAAATTTTATGCTCAACACCATTTTCAAAATGAGGAACCTCCCTGATTTTTTCCACTTTTTTCTCAGTATCAGAAAGGTTTTAGTCGATTGAAAATTTTTTAGCACATTTTTATGCGTCAAATTTCGTTAACAGACTATTTTTGCAAAGGTCTCGGCTTGTATTTATGATTAGGCGGTGCTTCAACAAAAAGTGCAGCTATCGATATTAAAGCCGGCTTTGTTGAATAATCCATGATTACTATATGGAAATAAATTACCTATTTCATTGCAAAATGCTTTTAGTGGTTACATCTGTAAATTCTATCATTAAATGGTGCTAAAACGACCTAAAACTTTATTTTCTACATTGCTATTTAATACTAAACGAGTTAAAAATTTATCTTTAAGCCAAAATTACAGCGATATTTGAGACTGAATTATCATGCCTGTCAGAAAAATTCCCAAAAATTACCGCAATATCACCGGAATGGCCGCCCATTCTAAGTCTGTAGGCTGCGCAGCTTATGAATCTTCTTTAGAACGGGATTTCCTTAGTTTATTGGAGTTTTGTCCCGATGTAATCCGCTTCGAGGTACAACCGGTTTCTATCGAATGGTTTGATGATTCCGGCAAAAAGCATATGTACACACCTGATGTTTTGGTGCACTACAAACCTAGTCGGCAACCTGTTACGATAATTCTCTATGAAGTCAAATACCGAAGCGATTTGAGGAAAAACTGGTCAGTATTGCAGCCAAAATTTAAGGCAGCAAGAGCATTTTGCCGACAAAAGGGCTGGATGTTTAAACTGGTCACTGAAGTTGAAATTCATACAGTCTATCTTCAAAACGTGCGATTTCTGCTGCCCTATATGCGGAATGCCGTTGTGCATGAATATTACGAGCCATATATGATACTACTTGACCAAAAATTAAAAGAGCTTAAAACAGCTACTCCGAGAGAGCTAGTTGCAGCTGTTTTTCAAGATGAGTGGAATCAGGCAAAGATTTTACCAGTGTTATGGTATCTAGTGGCCGTAGGAGAAATCGGTGCAGATTTGAACCTACCGCTGACGATGAATTCTACATTATGGAGAAAGCGATGAATACCGGAAAGGCTGTGTTAGATATTCGACCGGGGGCAATGGTCGAATTTAACGGGATCTGCTGTGTAATTACAAACATTGTGGATTTGGACACGGTTTTGCTGACTGAGGTAGAAAGCCGTAAAACTTATCAAGTTAAAGTGGCGGAGTTGTCCTCCATAACGAATGAACCTTCTTCCGCACAAGATTTAAATACCATTGATGCACAAGAATGGTCCATAGCAACAAAACGTTTTGAGATTATCAAGCCTTTACTAGACAATAAAAAACGGACGAAGAAAGCCGTTGAAGAAAGAGCTGTACAGTTTGGTGTTCATGCCAATACCATTTACCGATGGCTTCGAAAATACCACGAAACAGGTTTGCTGACGGGTTTATTCAAACAACACCGAAAAGACAAGGGCCGTTACTGTATTGACGACAATATCGAAAAGATCGTCCAATCAGTTATTGAAAAAGAATATCTGACCAAACAAAAAAAGCCAGTTCAACAAATAATTAACGAGATCAAACGGCAATGCTTGGATGCAGGATTTGCATATCCTCATAACAATACTATCCGTGCCCGTATCAGCAAGCTGGATCCTCAATTTAAGATAGCGAAAAGACAGGGAAAAAAAGCTGCTGAGGAGCAATTTAAACCGTCTGAGGGCAGTTTTCCCAATGCGGACTTTCCGTTAGCAGTCGTTCAAATAGACCATGCCAAACTAGATATTATTTTGGTTGATGATGTTTACCGTAAACCAATTGGTCGTCCGTGGATCACAATGGCAGTTGATGTGTTTAGCCGAATGATTCCCGGATTCTATATTTCCTTTGATCCACCTAGTGCATTATCGGCAGGATTGTGTCTGGCTCATTCCGTACTGACAAAAGAAACATGGCTTGCCCAGCATGAAGTGGAAGGCTTGTGGCCGTGTTGGGGATTACCGCGAAAAATCCATTTGGACAATGCAAGAGAATTTCACGGTAAAGTATTGGAAAAAGCCTGTAAACAATACGACATCGACATTGAATGGCGTCCGGTGGCACGGCCACATTTCGGTGGCCATATAGAGCGACTGCTGGGTACGGTTTTACAGGAAATTCACACTTTGCCCGGTACGACTTTTTCCAATGTTGTCGAACGTAGTAATTATGATTCCGACGGCAGTGCAGTATTTACACTGTCGGAATTTGAAAAATGGCTAACAATTTTCATTACTGGTGTGTATCACCAGAGAATGCATTCAGCATTGGGTATGTCGCCGCTGGCCAAATATAGAGAAGGCATATTCGGTACTGACTCTCTTCCGGGAACAGGTATGCCGCCTAAAGTCCTAGATGAAACCAAATTCCGATTGGATTTCATGCCTTTTGAGATGAGAACTGTCCAGCAATATGGCGTATCCATCCATAAAATTCATTATTGGCATGATGCACTTCGCACTTGGATTGGTGCAAAAGAACCGGGAAATCCGAAAAGAGCCCGTCAGTTTGTGTTTCGATTTGATCCCCGTGATCTCAGCGTAATCTGGTTTTTTGACCCTGAATTGAACAGCTATTTTTCTATCCCTTATCGGGACAGTTCCCATCCAGTTATGAGTATTTGGGAATTAAGGGAAATCAACCACCAACTCAAACAGGAACACAAATCCAACATTGACGAAAGAATGATTTTTTCAGCTTATGGCAAGATGCGCGAGATGGAAGAACAAGCTCAAGGCAAAACCAAAGCGGTACGCAGAGCGATGCAACGACGTAAAAACGAAAGTATTGCTATAACCAAACCGGTTTCCAAAGATAATAATGGTATCAACAATACCGCCACTGCTTTTCCGCAAACGGATTTGCTGGAGACTGAAATGTCTTTTGAAAATGTACAGCCGTTTGACGACTTGGATGATTTGTCATGAAATATCCTCATTTGCACAAAAAAACCGCCACATATTTGGATGCTGACACAGAGGAACGCATCTGGCACATCCGTTCGCCGCATTGGATAGGTTATCCCCAAGCTGAGCACATTTTGAACAAACTGGAAGATCTTTTGGTTTATCCCAAAATCCACCGTATGCCGAATCTTCTGATTGTCGGAGATACCAATAACGGTAAAACCATGCTGGCTCACCGTTTTTTGAGAAAACATCCTGCTGACCAAAATTTGGATGGTGACAGTGTATTAGTTCCTGTACTGCTGGTTCAGGCTCCACCTGTTCCGGATGAAGGAAGATTTTACAATACCATTTTAGATGCAATCTTTGCACCATATAAATCGCATGACAGAATAGATAAGAAGCAGACTCAAGTCATACACTTACTCAAACGTATGCAAACTAGAATGCTGATTATTGACGAAATCCATCATATCTTGGCTGGTAGCATGAACCGGCAAAGGGCTTTTCTGAATGTCATCAAATATCTAGGAAACGATTTACAAATACCGATTGTCGGTATAGGCACTAAGGATGCTTTCCGTGCGTTGCAAACTGATCCGCAGTTATCCAACCGATTCGAACCGGCTGTTCTGCCTAGATGGAACTTAGATAGAAATTTTCTTCGGTTGTTGGTTAGCTTTGAAAGAATGATCCCCCTGAAAAGACCGTCTGAACTGCAAACGAGAGAACTTGCCGTCAGATTGTACAATATGAGCGAAGGATATATTGGAGAGCTATCTCGGGTACTGACAGAAGCTGCCGCAACTGCTGTACAAAATGAAACGGAACAAATAAATCATGAAGTGCTTGATTCAATCGGCTGGGTAACACCTACTGAGCGGAAGCGGCAAATAGACAAACTGGCTTAGATATGTCTGACTTACATCTTTGGCCAGCACATCCCCATCCGTATCATAATGAATTTACTGTCTTCATGGCTGGTTCGAACGGCACATGCGAACGGACTAAAAGTTCAGACATTTTGCAACTTAGTCTTTGGGAACAATTATGAGATATGGAATCGGGACATTGACAGATATATTCCAGAGTGGATAGTTACAAAGCTAAGTGAAAAAAGCGGAATAAGTGCGGAGAAAATCGATAGAACTTCACTACGGCGTTTTCAGGGCATTTTGTTTGATAAAGTACGTCCATCAGGACATCTGACGTGGGTAAACAGTTTGCAGATATACCATCGGAAACGCGTAGGATACGGTTTATTGTTCTGTCCATTGTGCTTAGCAGAAGACTATGAACCTTATTTTAGGGTGTCATGGCGTGTTGCCTGCTATACCTTTTGCCCAAAGCACAAAGTGATACTTCACGACAGATGTTCACATTGTGGTGCGGGTGTTGCATTCCATCGGCAAGAGATGGGAAATATGCAAGAAACAGCGTTTCGGCCCCTCAAATTCTGCTGGCAGTGTAAAACCGACTTGGCTTGTACAGAAACACAACCCGTTACAGCTTGGAGTGGTAATACACTTGAACAATGGCGAAGACTGTTAGTTTGGTTGGAACACTACCCGGTAGAAAGTTCACAAAACAGTTATAGAGACAGTTTGAAAATATTGCACCACTTTGTCACGCTATTAACTCTTCACAACGACTGGCACCGAAATTATATTCCTATTTATGCCTAAAAACCGGTTCACAACCACAAAAAATTGACAAAAGCAAGCGTACAGCATGGGAAAGCAGAGAACTGATCGAACGCCACCATACTTTGGATTTATGTTGGTGGCTGATCGATAATTATCCGGACAATCTCTTTCAGGCATGGAAAGATGGTGTTTTGCGCTATAACCATATGCTGAAAGATTTTGATGATTGTCCAGACGAGTTCAAAAAGCTGATTGATGTTCTAAACCGAAATATAAGAAAAGAGCTTTATCGTAAGACTATGTTTTGAAAATTATTGAATTCATTATCAAGACAAACAGAGGTACGCACTCATTTTGATTATTACAGACTCCTGAGTAAATCCAACATTGCTGCCACATCATATGCACCTTCGAGCCGCTCTTGATCAAACACCATCATATAACGATATTTTCTCCTATCGTTCAGTGCATTGGCGGCCTTTTCCCAATCCTTGCCAGCCCGGATCCTATCTTTACTACCAGTGCCATCCAATTGTTCACCTTTAGTTTCCAGCGCCACCACCGTGCCTTTTTCCGTTAGCAACACAAAATCAGGAAAATGATTAATAAAGCTGTTGATACAAAAGACTTTTTTACTTTCGTTTCGATGCCACCAACGTAAATTTACTCCATTATCTTCCAAAATTTTACGCAAAATCATGGTTTCAAAATCACTAATCTTACCCTCTCGTTCATACAAACTCTTGCCTAATGAAGTTGCCAATTCAGTTGGAGCAATAGATGTCTTGAATGAATACATTGCTTGCATCATTAATGCGTCTTTTTCACGCTGCCTGAAAAATTCTTGTTCTGCATAATTACCTGCTAAACCGTCAATTTTCTTCTTAATAACTTTGTAGTATTGGTCAATATGTTCAAAACAATGTTTACGTTGCGCATCAGTCATATCTTCCACAATGCGACGGAAATATTTGCGCACATCATTATCATCAATCGGATAGAATGCTCGTTTTCCAGCCAGTTGAAACAAACTTTCCACCAAACTCTTCTGCTGCGTTTCGTCTGATTGATTGGCAAATAAATTCAGTAATTCCTGCTTTTCCTGATTTTTCAGAGGGCTAAATTCTACTTCACGTTCGTTTTTAAATTCACTGGTGTAAACCACCCCGTTAATCTGTCCAAAATCAATGACGGTATCACATCTTCCCAATGGGAAATCTATCAGTAAATTAGTTCTGTCAAACAACACCGCCTCGTTAAACAAACCATTATCCAAATGAATTACAAACTGTGGCAAACGGAAATATGCCATCATTTCGGTAAATTCAGGGCGAATGGGGTACATCGTAATTTTCTCCTGCAACTCCGTTGGTGGGGCATTCATGGCAGTAGCAGCTTGTGCCTGTTCACCAAACTCAACATTGGCAGCAACAGTTTGTATAACCAATTCGGTAATTTGTTCGGCAAGCCCAATCTCCACGCGGGTCATTATCTGGATTAGAAAATCTAGCATTCATTTTTTCTGTTCTTGGTAGTAAATTAATAATTGTACTATTTATATTTTTGGCGTAACAAAGAATATATTCATGGGAGTTTGATAAATATTTAGCATCATTTTTTGTACTGTGTATCTTTTGCCATGCAATTTGCCCAACAAAATTCCCTTCCCCAAACACTTCACCACACAACAACTTCAATTGCGCCGCTTCGTTATCGTCAATCGAGATAAAAATCACGCCGTCGTCCTTTAACAGTTCGCGGGCGACATACAGGCGCGGATACATAAAGGTGAGCCACGCGCTGTGCGAGTTTGAGTCTTTGTCGGTGAAGTCTAAAATCCGCGCGGCTTCGTCTTCGTCAATATTGGCCAGACGGGCAGGTTCGGCGGGCGTGAATTTGCGGTCATCCTGATAGACAAAGCCGTCCGAGCCGGTGTTGTAGGGCGGGTCGATGTAAATCATCTTCACGCTGCCTGCATAAGCATTTTTCAGGTGCTTCAAGACTTCCAAATTGTCGCCGCGAATCAGCAGGTTTTGGCTACCTGCATTTTCGGGCTTGGCGTTGTGCGTTTTGTCTTCGCTTATCAGGGTTTCGGGCGGCAGGTTGCGCAGCAGGCGCGCATAGGATTTTTGCGGATCAGGTTCCTGCCAGTCTGCCGCTTGGGTCATAGGCGTAGTTTTCTTTGTCGGTTTCGTGTACTTCTCCGTTTTCATCGGCCACAAGGATGCTGCGGCTTTCGATACGGCCGGCGGGACCGTATTCCAGCTTGGCGACAGTGCCGGCTTCGTCTATGCGTTCGAGTACGCCGCCTTGGGTGTAATGGTAGCGGGTGATTTTACCGTCAAAGCCTTTTTCTTCGGTCAGTGCGCCGACGCTGTTGTAGCGTAATCCGTAAAGATCGCCGTTTTGGTTCAGCAGCCCGACCAAGCGGCTGTTAAGGTCGTAGCGGTATTGGACTTGTTGTCCGAGTGCATCGGTACGGATGAAGAGACGGCCGCCTTTGTCGTAGGTATAGCGGGTGCTTTGCTTGAGCGGATCGGTATGCTCAAGCAATCTGCCTTCCGCATCATGCAGGTAGGATTCCCTCGTGCCGTCTGCTTGGATCACAGCCTCGGGATTGCCCCTTGAGTCGTAGCTATAGTGTGTGCTGTTGCCTTATAGCGATAGTGGGTTTCGTTCTCTTCGGGGTCTGTTTCGAGAATCATGTTGCCGTTGGCATCATATTGACGCAACCAGCGGTGTCCCTCGGGGTCGGTAACGGCAGTCAGATTATTATCGGCATCGTATTCGAAAGAAACGACACTGCCGGAGGGTGGTCAAGCGGAGGGGATTGGTGGTGGAAAGGCCGTCTGAAAGTGTTTTTCAGACGGCCTTTGATGTCTATCTGAATGAGGGAACTACTTCCAATGTTCCGCCGTCATCCCTGCTGATTAGTCTCCACAAAGTCTGCGCCAGTAAATCTTCAGGCTTGGGCACATCGGGAAAGGGCTTTCCCTTTTCCAAATGCACGGCTTCCCCGTCATGGTTGAACGGCTGCCATACGCCGCTGTACGGCACACGGACGGTTTCGCCGTTTTCCACCAGTATCGGCGCGGTTTTGACGGTTTTGCCCTCCGGGTCCAATACTCCGTCCTTCATATTCGGATTGTCCCAGCGGTGTGTCCAGTAATAGGTTTTGACGGCATCGAAATGGGGCGCGGCGTAAAGGTGGTGCAGGCGGTTGGGAACGGCTTTGATGACCGGCCTTAAGGCTTCGTTCAATGCCTGGTAATTTAAAGGCAGAGGTTCGCCGGCATCGCCGACGTCGGGCAGTTCGTCGATTTTGATGACGGAAACGCCGTTTGCCTGCGTTTTGACTGTGATTTCGGGGTACTGGGCCGCCAGCCGCGCCCATACCTGAGGTTCGATACGCATGAATAGGGATTTGCCTAGAATGGTGTACCAAGCGATGCTTTTAGCTGCATCCTTATAATCCCTTAATCCTGCATAAGCATTGCAGTTGGGCATCACATTATAGTAATGAGTGGCAACCTGGTATTCGTGCGGCTCCCATTCCTCACAGCCGTAAGGCAGGATGCATTCCAACCCCGCGTAGCCGTGCAGTACGTCGAATTGTGCGCACAGGTAATCCACCCATTCTTCAAATTCCGCCCGTCTGGTTTCATCCTTCAGCCAACCGATGGGAAAGGTCAAACTCAAATAGCTAAGGAGGTTGTATTCGAACTCGCCTGTCGGAGATGTGGTCAAAGTGGAGCAATGGTAGTCCGGAGCATAATCGCTTTTTCGTTCCGAACTGATATGGGCTTCTAATCTTTCATCCCGTTGGGCTGTTTTTTGGCTTTTCTCCATACTTTTTTCAAATTGCGCAGCACTGAATTTGACAAATCTTTGATGTTCTTCAAAGAACAAACTATTCAGATACTTGCTATATTGCTCTTGATATCTTTTGAATACTTCCAATACCTTCCGCTGTCCGCTTTCACTTCCGCCGCCGTAGAAATATATAGTAATGCCCAGCCCCATCTTGGCATACAGCCTGTGTTCGTCGTCGTACAGTTCGCAACGCTGCGCATGAAACATGATGTCGTTCAAACGATTTCTTTGTTCTTGAGGGGTCATGCTTTGTCCTTTCGTAGAGATTGAATATTTTAAGCCGTCTGAAAAACCGTTTTCAGACGGCCTGTTCGCTTACATGGCGGCCGCACCGACTGCCGCCGCACCTACTCCTATAGAAGTCAAAAAAGCCTGTACCGAAGCGGCGTACGGCGCGGTACCCGCCCCGGCGGTAAAAAACGTGACCGCCACGCCGATGGCAATAACCAGAACCACGACCGCACCGATAGCGATGATCTGCATCCAGTCTATCTTTTTGATTTCCTCTATCCTCCAATCGGTCTCCTTTTTTAGGGCTTCAAGGGCTGCATCCAACTGCCTTTGTGTCCAAACCTTAATCGTCCTGCCCTGTTCATTCATCCATTTTCAAGTATTGGTTGCCGCATCCCTGACCAGCCGTCCGCCCTCAAACAGCCACGGCGCATGATTTCGCAGATATTGCTCCGCATCACTAGAATATTTTACGACCTGTCTGGAAACATTGCGGTAGGCTTCTTGTGCTGCCACTACCACGGAATCAACTGCCCGTCCGCCGCTACGTATCCATTCTTCAAAAAAATAACCTTTAGGCTGCGGTTTGTCCGCATAGACAGGCAGGGGTTTCTCGACCGGTATGCCTGTACCCTTGGTATCGTCGTAGCTGGTTACCTTTAATACGGTAAAACGATCCATTCCCCCCGCTATTTTTTCATAGTCTTCTTTTTGTCCCCTCCTAAAGTCATCTCCCTCAAATTTCACCTCCACCACCCGCGACAGATTGTCCATATACGCTTCACCCGTCGGATAGGTTGCCGCCCGCCCGGGCCAGCGGATGTTTTTGTCTTTAACGATGATGATGTCCGGCCGCCTGCGTTGCGCGCCGGGTATGACCTGGCCGAACGGATTGTGAGAATGGCGGCGGTTTTTGTCTTTGCTATTCGCCGTTAATACGGGAACAGGCGTGCCGCTTAACGGGACATTGAATGTTACTTCCGCTTTGTAGTACCACAAATAATCGCGGTCCTTTTCATCCAGCCATATCATCAGGGCGACGGCAAGCTGTTTCATATTGACATCGGTAGATTTGCCCCTCAATGTTCTGATAATCAGCTTTGGAACAACGTTGGCTGCCCGAAGTTTAGGATCAAGATATCCAAAATCCGTCGCCCGTTCCAATTGGGCATAGCCTGTTTCTACATTAACACTGGTAACAATTCCCATATTTTTACTCCTGAATCATTTTATCGTCATGTACAAAATCCAAATGCAGATGCTCTTCCCCGCCTCCGCAAAGGTATAAGGTTTCTGTTTTTGTTTTTTCCTGTTCGGGTAAAACCAATTCGACACTTTGCGGTTCGGCACTGAATACGGTATGGGTTTTCCCTTCATGGTCGGTTTTCCCCGAATATTCCGTGCCGTCCGCCAGTTTTAAAGTGTATGGTTCGTTATATAAAGGTTTGCCGTGTTGGTTGGTTAATTGATAAAGTGCGCCATGATTTGGCTTGAATGGGGGGAGCCTGAAATTTACCTGATTCGCCCCACCCACCACCAACGGCGCCCTCACCCGCACCACCTTCGGACTCCCGATCTCAACCTCCCCGTTCGCCAGTTTGA